>NZ_JBEXET010000023.1:0-131207 GCF_040606415.1 Streptomyces sp. NPDC005423
CAGGCTGACGTGCCACTGATGGGGGCCGGCTTGGTGCTCGGCGGGGGTGCCGGCTCGCGCCGGTCCCGCGCCGGTCAGACCGGCATGGGGGTGCCGAGCATCGCGGAGGCCTCCTGGAGTGAGCCGAGGATGCTCACGGGTGCGGCCGCGGGCGCGGTACGGCAGGTGAAGCCGAGCTTGGCCATGGCCCGCAGGACCTCGCCGGCGCTGAAGTCGCGGCGGTCCTGGCGGGTGATGACCTGGCCGACCTGCTTGACGGGGTAGTGACGGCGGCCGATGATCACGGACTCACCCACGACCTGCTCGGGCTTGACGCCCTTCATCGATTCCAGCACACCGCTCTTGGTGAGATCGAAGGGGAAACGGGCGATGACGCAGCGCATGAGGCCTCACAGGGAGAAGGGGAGAACGGTCCGGCCAGGGTGTGGCGCCCAGTTCAGCGGGAGAGGACGAGAACGCCCAGCGCCCCGGCCGCCGGCAGGCCCCCGCGCCGGCGGGAGCACATCGCGTGTTCGGCTTCGGCCACCGTGAGCACGGGTGAGGTGAACGGCCCGTGGCCGCCCAGGACGTCCCGCAGGCGGACCTGGTCGGTGTAGGCGGAGCCGGCGCGTACGGCGATGAGCTCGCCGCGGGTGACCAGGCCGGTGCACTGGCCGTCCTGGTCGCAGACGACCAGCCGGCCGGTACGCGCGGCGGCCATGACCGACAGCGCCACCTCGACGCTCATGTCGTCCCAGACCTGCGGTCCGGCCGCGTCCATGAGCTCGGCCCCCGCCCCGGGCACAGGGCCGGCGCCCGCCGGACGGGGCTGCGTCTGGACCAGCGTCAAAAGGTGCCTCCTGCGGAGATGGGCCGGCTTCCTGATCTCGCGGAGGCTCTAGGCCGCCGCGTCGAAGGCCTGGCGCGCCGGGCGGCGGCCCGTGACCGAAGCGGGGCGGCGCCGGCCGCGGGAGGAGGTGCTGCTGCGCTTGGAGCGTTCGACCACCGGTGCGGTGATGACGACCGGGACGCCGGACGGGGTCTGGGCGCCGGTGATCCGGTGCAGGGCCTCGTCGCCGCCCGAGTGGACCTGCGTGGTCTGGGGCCGGATCCCGGCGTCCGACATGAGGCGGATCATGCCGCGGCGCTGGCCGGGCGTGACGAGGGTGACGACGCTGCCGGACTCACCGGCGCGGGCGGTACGGCCGCCGCGGTGGAGGTAGTCCTTGTGGTCGGTGGGCGGGTCGACGTTGACGACGAGGTCGAGGTTGTCGACGTGGATGCCGCGCGCCGCGACGTTGGTGGCCACCAGCACGCTGACGTGCCCGGTCTTGAACTGCGCCAGGGTGCGGGTGCGCTGCGGCTGGGACTTGCCGCCGTGCAGCGCCGCGGCCCGTACCCCGCTGTTGAGCAGGTCCTGGGTCAGCCGGTCGACGGCGTGCTTGGTGTCCAGGAACATGATCACCCGGCCCTCGCGGGCGGCGATCTCGGTCGTGGCGGCGTGCTTGTCGGCGCCGTGGACGTGCAGGACGTGATGTTCCATCGTCGTGACCGCACCGGCCGAGGGGTCGACCGAATGCACGACGGGGTCGGTCAGGTAGCGGCGCACCAGCAGGTCGACGTTACGGTCCAGGGTGGCGGAGAACAGCATCCGCTGCCCCTGCGGACGTACCTGGTCCAGCAGTGCGGTGACCTGCGGCATGAAACCCATGTCCGCCATCTGGTCGGCCTCGTCCAGCACGGTGATGCCCACCTGGTCCAGGCGGCAGTCGCCACGGTCGATGAGGTCCTTGAGCCGGCCCGGGGTCGCCACCATGATCTCGGCGCCGGCGCGCAACACGCCGACCTGCCTGCCGATCGACATACCGCCCACCACGGTCGCCAGCCGCAGGCTGACGGAGCGGGCGTAGGGGGTGAGCGCGTCGGTGACCTGCTGTGCCAGTTCGCGCGTCGGTACGAGGATCAGGCCCAGCGGCTGACGGGGTTCGGCGCGCTGTCCGGCGGTGCGGGCCAGCAGGGCGAGGCCGAAGGCGAGGGTCTTGCCGGAACCGGTGCGCCCGCGGCCCAGGACGTCACGGCCCGCCAGGGAGTTCGGCAGGGTCGCGCCCTGGATCGGGAACGGCACGGTCATGCCCTGCCTGCCGAGTTCGGCGAGCAGCTGCTTGGGCATGTCGAGATCGGCGAAGCCCTCGACGGGGGGCAGCGCGGGGGTGATCGTCTCGGGGAGCGCGAACTCGCCCTGCACCGGGGCCGGGCGGCGGCCGTAGCCACCGGTACGGGCGGGGCCGGCGGAACGGCGCGGTGCGGAGGACCCGAAGCGGCTTCCGTCGCCGGCGCTGCCGTTACGGGTGCGGGCGGAGCGGTCGTTCGTACGTGTGCGGTTCATGCGGAACCTTCCTCGATGTGGCGCATACCAAGGAATTCCCGCGGCAATTGAGCGGCACGAAGAATCACAAGTATGGACCGTGGGAAAAAGAAAAAGCAGATGCGTCCGGCGGAAGTCCGCAGGGGCGCAGAAGCTGGAATGGGTGACGCGGTGGGGACGTGGAATCCGGGCGTCGGCTGCGGTGGAGCTCTTCGGGACGCGTCCGCGTCCCGGGGCGAACCGCGCGGGACGGGACCGCGGATTCCTCACGTCGTCCCGCGGGCTGAAACCCGCCGGGAGAATGCGCAGAGCTGGGGCCCGCACCCCGAGGGATGCGGGCCCCAGCTACAGAATGCGCGTCAGCGTCAGGCCGGAACGATGTTCTCGGCCGTCGGGCCCTTCTGGCCCTGAGCGATGTCGAAGGTCACCTTCTGGCCTTCGAGCAGCTCGCGGAAGCCCTGGGCAGCGATGTTCGAGTAGTGGGCGAACACGTCAGCGCCGCCACCGTCCTGCTCGATGAAGCCGAAGCCCTTTTCCGCGTTGAACCACTTCACGGTACCAGCAGCCATGTCATATCTCCTTTGGGGCAGTGCATCGGGATCCGCACTGTGCGGATCCCGTGTCGCCGCGATGATTGCCCCGCCCGGAAAAATGACCGGAAATACAAAAGTACTCTCCCCGGCCGGGGCCGGGTGGGAGCACTCGAAGTTTTGGGAACCACAACTGCAACTGAGATCGACAGTAGCATGTCGCAACGGCCGGTGCGAGTTAAGTTATTCCATTCCCTCCATTGCGGCAAGAACTCTCACCGCATGGTCCGGCAAACTCTCACCTCACGGGCGCAGATATTGATTGCCCGGAGGGCGATGTTCCCGGAAGGGTCCGCGGGCGCACCCGGCGCGGGCCGGGCGCCGGCCGTCACCTCATCCGCCGCGGGCGGCCGGCGCGCCCACGCGAGCGGACCCCGCGCCGTTCGCGACCGGAGCACCGTGCGGGCTCAGGCGCCGGCCTTCGACAGCTCCTCGAACTCCTCGTCGGTGAGCTCGACGGTCGCGCCGGCGAGGTTGTCCTCCAGGTGCGCGACGCTTGACGTCCCCGGGATCGGCAGCATGACCGGGGACCGCTTGAGGAGCCAGGCCAGGGCGAGCTGCGACGGTGAGGCGTGGTGCCGCTCGGCGAGTTCGGTGAGCGGGCTGCCCTCGCCGGTGAGCTGTCCGGTCGCCAGCGGGAACCACGGGATGAAGCCGATGCCCTGCTCGGCCGACCAGTCGAGCAGCTCTTCCGAGGAGCGGTTGGTGAGGTTGTAGAGGTTCTGCACGGAGACGACCGGCGCGATCCGCCGCGCCGCCTCGACCTCGGCCACGGTGACCTCGCTCAGGCCTATGTGGCGGATCTTGCCCTCGTCCTGGAGCTTCTTCAGTTCCCCGATCTGGTCTTCGAGGGGGGTGTCGGGGTCGATGCGGTGCAGCTGGAAGAGGTCGATGCGCTCCACGCCGAGGCGGCGCAGGCTCAGCTCGGCCTGCTGACGGAGGTAGGCGGGGTGGCCGACGGGCGTCCAGAGGTCGGGACCCTGGCGGGTGAGGCCGGCCTTGGTGGCGATGACGATGTCGTCGCCGTAGGGGTGCAGGGCCTCGCGCAGGAGGGGCTCGGCGACATCGGGGCCGTAACTGTCGGCGGTGTCGAAGAAGTTCACGCCGAGCTCGACGGCACGCTTGAGCACGCGGACGGCTTCGTCGCGGTCCTTCGGCTCCCCCCAGACTCCCTTGCCGGTCAGCTGCATCGTGCCGTAGCCGAGGCGGTTGATCTCCAGGTCGCCGCCGAGGCGGAAGGTGCCCGAAGCCTCTGCCGGGCGGGTGTCGGGTGCGTTGCTCATGAGGGGTGGTCCCTTCTGATCGGATGGCCGGACGGATCGCGTACCCGGTCGTGGCCGGAACACGACGATCTGTCCGGACGCCCTTCCCCCGATGCGCGGCTGCCCCGTGCGTCCCAGGTGTCAGGGCCGGGCCGGACCGAGTCGAGCGGGCTCCCCCGCGGGACCCGCGGCTCCTCGTTCGGCCTTCCGCCAGGGAGGGTGCCCGGACCTCGCGCCTCTGCGACCGCCCTCCCGGCTCTCCTGGCCGGGGGTCAGCTCTGGGCGGTGGGCCGGACGACGATCTCGTTCACGTCCACGGTCGCGGGCTGCCCGATCGCGAACGCGATGGCCCGGGCGATCGCCTCCGGCGGGATCGCGATCCGGTCCCGCATCTCCGTGATCTGCGTCCGTACCCGCGGATTCGTCGACGCCTCGGCGAAGTCGGTCTCCACCGCGCCGGGCGAGACGGTGGTCACCCGCAGGGAGTCACCGGCCTCCTGGCGCAGGCCTTCGCAGATGGCGCGGACCGCGAACTTCGTACCGGCGTAGACCGCCATGGCCGGCACGATACGGAAGGCGGCCGTGGAGGCGATGGTGACGAAGTGGCCCGTGCCCTGGGCCCGGAAGACCGGCAGCGCGGCGCCGATTCCGTGCAGCACACCCTTGACGTTGACGTCGACCATCTGGTCCCACTCCTCGACCCGCAGGTCGTCCAGCGGCGAGATCGGACCGGCCCCGGCGTTGCTGACCAGCACGTCGAGCCGGCCGAAGCGCTCGCCGGCCAAGGCGACCAGGGCGTGCAGGTCCTCCCGCCGGGTCACGTCCGTACGGGTCTGCACGGCCGCGCCACCGGCCTTCTCGATCCGCGCCACCAGCTCCGCGAGGCGCTCGGAGCGGCGCGCCCCCAGGACGAGCCGCGCGCCTTGCCCGGCGAGCAGCAGGGCGGTCGCCTCGCCGATGCCGCTGCTGGCTCCCGTGATCGCCACGACCTTGCCGTCGATTCCCGACACGATGTCTTCCTCTTTCTTTTTCGGTACCTGGTACCTGGTTCCCGGTGATCGCCCGGAGCGCGTCCGCTCCCCGGGCCGCCCGGCGCGGGGAGGACCGTCCAGGGCCATCGGTGAGGGCCGCACCCTCACTCGGCTTCAGTCTGCGATGCATTTAGCCTGGTATCCAGAGCGGGTTTATTCTGGAACCAGAGGTGCCATTCACCATGCAGCAGCAGTCGGACCGACGCCGTGAGCTGAGCGCTTTCCTCCGCAGCCGCCGGGAGCGGATCACCCCTGACCAGGTCGGGCTGCCGCACACCGGCCGGCGCCGGACCCCGGGTCTGCGCCGGGAGGAACTCGCGCTGCTCGCCGGGATGAGCGCCACCTGGTACACGTACCTGGAGCAGGGCCGGGACGTCCGCGCCTCGGCCCAGGTGCTCGACGCCCTCGCCTCGGCGCTGCGCCTGGACCCGCACGAGCGCGGTCACCTTCTCCGCCTCGCCGGTCACGCGCCCGCGTCCGAAGCCGAGGAACCCGAGCCGCTCACGGCCGAGGTGGCGGCCGTCCCGCTCCTGCTCCAGCCGCACCCGGCGTACATCATCGGCGGCAATTACGACGTGCTCAGCCGCAACCAGGCGGCCGACGAGCTGTTCCCGCGCCTCACCGCGGCGGCGGACCGGCCCGCGAACTTCGCCCGCTGGGTCTTCCTCGAACCCGCGGCCCGGGACGTCCTGGTCGACTGGGAGCCCGAGGCCCGCGGCCTGCTCGCCCGGCTGCGGACGCTGGCCGGACGCCACCCGGGCGACGTCCGCTACACCCGGCTGGTCGAGGAGCTGAACGCGGGCAGCCCGGAAGTGCGTGACTGGTGGCCGCGGTACGACGTGCAGGCCCGGCACGGTGGACGGAAACGGCTGCGGCGCCCGGGGCGCGGGGTGGTCGATTTCGCCTATACGGCGTTCCACCTGGCCGAGCAGCCGGAACAGACGCTGGTGATCTATGCCGAGGACCGGGAACCGGCCGGCTGAGCCCTGTCAGCCGTCCCGCGCGGCGGGGGCCGCAGAGGGCCCAACTCGCGTGGTCGGCGCGCCAGTTGGGGCGCGCGGGGTACGGATCAGGGCCCGGAGCAGCCGTGGCGCTCCGGGCCCTGATGATGTGCCGTGCGAGGGGTCAGGCAGGGGTGATGTTCTCCGCCTGCGGGCCCTTCTGCCCCTGGGTGATGTCGAAGGTGACCGCCTGGCCTTCCTGAAGCTCACGGAAGCCGGAGGCGTTGATGTTGGAGTAGTGAGCGAAGACGTCCGGCCCGCCGCCGTCCTGCTGAATGAAACCGAAACCCTTTTCGGCGTTGAACCACTTGACGGTTCCGCTGGCCATCCTGGTGCCTCTCAGTCGCTGTCGGGCACCGCACCGCGCGGCCCCGGAGGTAATCGCCCTGGTCCAGTCACCACACAGCAAAGCGCCCGCGCAGCAGCGCGGGCAGGTACTGCGAACCACGACATCTGAGAGTGACGCTACACGGGGAAACCGGCCTCCACCAGAGAGCAACAGCCACAGCTCTCAACAGAACCACCACATCAGCCGTGCGAACCCGCTCCCGGCCCACTCCGGGCGACTGGTTCTCCGTCTCCTTTCCCTCCCCTCTCCGTCCGGGCTCCCTCCGTTCTCCGTCCGGGCTCACCCTCTCCGGCGTCCGCCAAGCCCGTACCACGGAGGGAAGTTCACCTCACGGGACACGATCCGGAAGAGGGGACGTTTGGTCGCGCCGGATTGGTGCAGACGATGAGCTGACACAGTCTTTATACGAGGAAGCGGAGACTCACCATGGGCATCATCGCGTGGATCATCATCGGGCTGCTGGCCGGCGCCATCGCCAAGGCCCTGATGCCGGGCAAGGACCCGGGCGGCATCATCGTCACCATGCTCATCGGCATCGTCGGCGGTCTGCTGGGCGGCTGGCTCGGCAAGGTGATCTTCGGCGTCGACTCCATCGACGGCTTCTTCGATCTCTCCACCTGGATCGCCGCGATCGTCGGCTCCCTGATCCTGCTCCTCATCTACCGCCTCGTCGTCGGCAACCGCTCGCACCGTCACGCCTGACCCACGTGAGCGTGACGCGCTGAGGCATACGCCTACACCATCTGGACGGCTCCCTCCCCTGTTCACAGGGCGGGAGCCGTCAGTGCGTGCGGCGGCCCTCCGTCTGCCGGTCAGTGGCAGCGGTCACCTGATGGGGTGATGCCGGGCGCCGTCCGCCGGCCCCAGCATGGAGGAGGGCGGAGGCAAGAGCCGCCGTACGACTGCGAGAGAAGCACGCTCATGCGATACGAGATCCGCGTCGACGGGGAGATGTCCCGGACGATGGCAGGGGCGTTCCCGGAGCTGGAGAGCTTCCTCATGGCCGGGCAGACCGTGCTGTTCGGCCAGGTGACCGACGAGGCGCAGCTCTACGGTCTGCTGGCACGCTTCCAGTCGCTCGGCATGCCCGTGGTGGAGATGCGCCGTCTTCCCGAGTGACCGGGGCCAATTGCCCATTGCTCGTTGCTCGTTGCTCGTTGTCCGCATGCCTCGTCCCCGTCGGTGGTGGCCGACGGGGACGAGGCATGCGGATGACGAGTTCTACGGGTGCCGTCCCCCACTCCTCATGCGGCGAGCACTCTGGTCTTGGCCTTCTCGTACTCGGCGTCGGTGATGTCGCCGTGGTCGTGCAGGCCGGCGAGTTTGGCCAGTTCGTCGGCCCTGTTCAGGGGTGCCGCCGGCTCTTCGGCCGCCGCCTGCCGCACGTAGGAGCGGAATTCCTGTTCCCGTGCCTGGGTCTGCCGCATGGCCCGCACACCCATGCCCTTGCCCCGGGCGATCAGGTAGACGAAGACACCCAGGTAGGGCAGCACACAGACGAAGAACGTCCATCCCGCCTTGCCCCAGCCGCCGAGTCCGTCGTCCCGGAAGATGTCGACGACGACCCTGAACAGGAGCATGAACCACATCATCCACAGGAAGAACCACATGATGGTGAAGAATGCGTCGAGGAGGGGATAGTCCGACATTTTGGCCTCCGGTCGCCGTTCCGCCGTTCGTTGCCACAGCGGGGCTGTCCTGTCGGCATCCACGGTCCACCGGAACGGAGTACCGCGGATCACCCGCTACGGGTGGCCTCCGGGGCGGTGCGGTGGTCGCGTTCGCTCCGGTCGGACCACTCTCTCCTGCGCGCCGGGTCGTGTCCCTCCCCGCATGCTGCCTGCCGTCCGGGCCGTACGGGGTCACCCGCTTGAGGTGACGGGCCGGGCACGGATCTGCGGCTCGTCCGGCCGGTGCTCACGCCACGTCAGCTCCTGCGCGGCCGGCCGGCTGTTCGGAGTGCGCCGTGCTGGGCCGAGGCGCACGCTGGAGGGCGGCAGCCGCGGTGGCGGGCCCCGGGCGGGCAGCCCAGGCGCTCACGGGTTGTCGCGGGGGCCGCGCACGAGCCGGCGAAACGCTGGGCGTGCCGAGAACCCCGTCAGGCGGAAGGGAGCGGTTCCGGTGGCTGAAGCACGCACCGCGGGGACGCCGGGACGCGCGTCCGGTGCGGCACGCGGCGTGCTGGCCCCGCTCGCCCTGGCCCAGTTCATCTGCAGCTTCGCCGGTTCGAACATGAACGTGATGATCAACGACATCAGCGAGGACCTGGACACGACCGTGCAGGGGGTGCAGGTCGCGATCACGATCTTCCTCCTGGTGATGGCGGCGCTGATGATCCCCGGCGGCAAGCTGACCGACCGCTACGGCCGCAGGCGGTGCTTCCTGGCCGGTCTCACCGTCTACGGCGTCGGCGCCCTGCTGAGCGCGGCCGCCCCGGGCCTGGGCGTCCTCATCCTCGGCAACTCCGTCCTCGAAGGTGTCGGCACGGCGCTGCTCATCCCGCCCGTCTACATCCTCACGACGCTGCTCTTCACCGAAGTGACCTCGCGCGCCCGCGCGTTCGGGGCCGTCATGGCGCTGGGAGGCATCGGTGCCGCCGCCGGGCCGCTTCTCGGAGGGCTCATCACCTCCGCCGTCAGCTGGCGGGCCGCCTTCGTGTTCCAGGCCCTGGTGATCGCGCTGATCATCATCCTGAGCCGCCGGATCGAGGACCCCCTGCCACCGGACCCCACGCGCCCCTTCGACACCGCCGGCGCGATCCTCTCGGCGCTCGGCCTCATCCTCATCGTCACGGGAATCCTGGCCGCCGACAACAACATCTGGCTGATGGCCGGCCTGATCGTCCTCGGTGCGCTCGTGCTGCTGTGGTTCTTCCGAGGGGTGCGCGCCAAGGAGAGAGCCGGCGAAGAGCCCCTCCTGTCGACGACGCTGTTCCGCAACCGCACCTCCGATCTCGGTCTCGTCACGCAGAACATCCAGTGGCTCCTGCTCATGGGGACGTCGTTCGTCGTGGCGACCTATCTGCAGGTGGTACGCGGATACGACGCGATCCAGACCGGCGTGATCTTCACGGCCGCCACGCTGGGCCTGCTCGCGTCGTCGCTGCCGGCCGAGCGCCTGGCGAAGCGGTGGGCACAGCGCACCCTCATCGTGGCGGGCTTCGTCGTGACGACCGCCGGAATCGTCGTCCTGCTGGCCCTGGCGAGCGGCTCTCCGAGCGCCTGGGCGTTCGCGCCCGGGCTGCTGCTGATCGGTCTGGGGCTCGGCCTGAGCCTGACCCCGTCCGTCAACGTGGTGCAGTCGAGCTTCCCCGACGGGCAGCAGGGCGAGATCTCCGGGCTGTCCCGCAGTGTGTCCAACCTCGGTTCCTCGCTCGGCACCGCGATCGCCGGCACCATCCTCGTCGCCGGCCTCACCGCCCACGCCTACGGCGCCGCGATGATCACCCTGGCGGTCCTGGGGCTGGCCGGTCTCGCCGCCGCGCTGTCCCTCCCCCGCGGCCCGGCTCCGCGCCTCCCCGCGTCCCCCTCGCGCGAACCCACGTGAGCGGGGTCCGCGCCCGGGAGGGGAGGCGACGTCCTCCTGCGGCGCGCGCGGCCGATCCGGCCAGGGCCCCGCGCGGCTCAGGACGTTCTGGCCGCGGACCGCTTCCCGGTTCTGCTCCGGCCGGCGCCTGTGCCGCTTCGACCGGGCTCGGCGGCCACGTCCCTCCGTGTCCTGGCCTTGGTGCCGGAGCCGCTGGGCTTGTCGGGGCCGGCGGCTCCCGCCGCCGTCCGCGACGGCGCTGTCGGCGCCGGTGCGGCCGGTGCGGCCGGCCAGGTGAACTCGATCTCCAGCTCGATCTCCCCGTCACCGACCTCGACCTCCACCTCGCCGCGGAGGTCGTCGGGGATGCGCAGGCTGAGCGTCCCGGAGCCGAATTCCAGTTCGGCGTCCCCGCCCTCCCGCAGCGCGGCTGCCAGTGCCGTGAGCTGGTCAGCCGCCTCGATGCGTGACAGAGAGCTCTTCTGTTCGTACTTGAGGTCCTTCATGGATACCTCCGCTCCGCGGCGAACAGGCGATGACGCCCATTCTGGGGCCACCCACGGGATCGGACATCCGCACGCCCGGAGATCAGCCTCGTGCGTCCCTCTGCTGGACTTCCTTGAGAACTCCGGCCACCGTCACGAAGTCGTTGTCCACGTGGAGGACAGTGTGCCCATGGTGGACAGCTGTCGCACACACCAACAGGTCGATCGCTCCGGCCGCCCGGTGCCGGCCCAGCTGGGTGAGTTTGTACTGGGCGGTGTCGACCCAGCGCCAGGCGTTCTTCGGCACCGAGGAGGGCAGGCAGAGCGAGTTCAGCTCCTCTGCCAGCTCATCCCGGTGGGGCGGGCTGGTGGCCGAGTAAAGAAATTCGGTACGTGTCGGCTCACAGAGATGGAACGCCCCGGCGGCGATGTGGCCCTCCCAGGGGCGTAGTGCCCCCGGGGTGCGGAACAGGTGCCACAGAGCCGAGGTGTCCACCAGATAGGTGATCACTCGAAGGCCTGCCGGCGGGCACGCTTCTGCGCGGCATGCGCCGCCGCGGGCTGCTCGAACTCGCCCCGCTCACCGCGCGCGGCCAGCTTCTCCGCAGCTTCAAGCCTCTTGATCCGCGCCACGTACTCCCGAAGGGCCGCGTTGACGGTCTCCTTCTTCGTAGTGACACCCATGAGCCGCATGGCTTCGGCCAGGGCTTCGTCGTCGAGGTCGATCTGTGTGACGGACACCGGACCCCTCCCATATCCACGATGTATGCATCTGACCAACGTCACCAACATTACACGGCCGGTGACGCCCCGGGCGGGGAAGCGTCGGCCTGGTCCGCCGCGGGAGGGCCTGGGCCGTGCCGTCGGCCGGTGTGCGGGTCAGGCGGTGGCGGCGGCGGTGCTGTCGGAGCGGATGAGGAAGACCTGGTCGAGGCCGACGGTGCGCAGCACGCGCAGCGTGTGGGCGGGGACGGCGGCGAGCACGAGGTCGGCGCCGGCGGCCTGGGCGAGGTTGCGCGCGACGATCAGGGCGGTGAGGCCGCTGGAGTCGCAGAAGTCCATGCCGCCCAGGTCCAGGACGAGACGCCCGCCGGGTGGGAGGGCGAGGGTGGTGAGCAGGTCCCGCAGCTCGGGGGCGCTGGTGTAGTCGAGTTCGCCGGCGACCTCCACGACGGGACCGGTCGCGGCGGAGCGGACGGTGATCTTCAGCGGGCTCATCGGGGGGCGTCACTCCTGTGGCCGGGGGCGGGGACGCCGAGGGCGAGCAGGGCCGTGTCGTCCTCCAGTCCGTCGGCGAAGTCGTCCAGCAGTCCGGTCAGTGCCTCCACGACGGCCTGGGCGGGCCGGCCGGCGTGGCGGGCGGTGAAGGCGCGCAGGGCCTCGTCGCCGTAGAGGGCGGTGCGGTCCTCGCCGGTGCGGGCCTCGGTGAGGCCGTCGGTGTAGAGCAGGAGGGTGTCGCCGGGGCCCAGGGTGGTGGTCGCGGCGGTGAAGGGCGCGGAGGGCAGGATGCCGACGAGGAGGCCGCCGGCGGTGGGCAGGTAGTCGGCGGTGCCGTCGGCCCGCAGCACCAGGGCCGGGGGGTGGCCGCCCGAGGCGAGGTGGACGGTGGCCTGTCCGGTCGCGGAGTCGGGTTCGATGACGCCGAAGATGGTGGTGCAGTAGCGCGGGTCGCCGCCGGTGTAGCGCTCGTGGACCGCCTGGTTGAGGGCGGACAGCACGGAGACGGGGTCGGGGTCGTACAGGGCGGCGGCGCGCAGGGTGTAGCGGGCCAGCGAGGTGACCGCGGCGGCCTGGGGGCCCTTGCCGCACACATCGCCGAGGAAGAAGCCGAAGCGTTTGCCGTCGACGGGGAAGAGGTCGTAGAAGTCGCCGCCGAGGTGGTCGGGGGAGGCGGCGCGGTAGTGGACGGCCGTCTCCACTCCGGGTACCGGGGGCAGCCGGTCGGGCAGCAGGGACTGCTGGAGCACGGCGAGGGCGTCCTGGAGGCGGGCGCGGTCGGTCTCGGCCTGCCGCTGTGCCGCTTCGGCCGCTCTGCGGGCGCGCAGGAGTTCCTCTTCGTAGGCGCGGCGGTCCCGGGCGTCGAAGACGGTGGTGCGGATCAGCAGGGGTTCGCCGCTGACGCCGTGTTTGACGACGGAGGAGACCAGCACCGGCATCCGGCCGCCGTCGGCCTGTCTGAGCTCCAGGGCTATGCCGCCGATCTCGCCCCGCATCCGCAGCAGCGGCGCGAAGTGCGTCTCGTGGTACAGCTTGCCGCCCACGGTCAGGAGGTCGGTGAAGCGCATACGGCCCACCAACGCCTCCTCCGCCAGGCCGAGCCAGCCCAGCAGCCTGGTGTTGATCTTGGCGATGGTGCCGTCCATCAGGGTGGACAGATAGCCGCACGGGGCGCTCTCGTAGAGCTCCTCGGCGCTGTCCTCCAGCAGGGCGGCGAAGGCGGGGTTCACCGCGTTCGGGGTCTTCTCCTCCCCTCTGCCCTGGTGGGGGTCGGGCTGCTGGTCGGTCCGGCACATCACCGCAGGCCCGCCAGGAACGTCGTGATGGCCTGGTTGGTGGCCTCGGGTGCGGACAGGTGCGGGCAGTGCCCGGTGGCGTCGAGGGTGACCAGCGTGGAGCCGGGGATCGACCGGTGGACGAAGGCTCCGACCTCGCGGGGGGCGATGGCGTCCTGGGTGCACTCCAGCACCAGCGTGGGCACCTGCACGGTTTTCAGCTCGGTGCGGGAGTCGGACAGGAACGTGGTGCGGGCGAAGACGCGCGCCATGTCGGGGTCGGTGGCGCAGAAGCTGTTGGTCAGCTCCTCCCCCAGTTCGGGCCGCTCGGCGTTGCCCATGATCACCGGGGCCATCACGGCCGACCAGCCCAGGTAGTTCGACTCCAGCGACGCCAGGAGTTCGTCGATGTCCTCGCCGCTGAATCCGCCCCGGTAGCCGTCGTCGTCGATGTAGCGCGGCGAGGGGGCGACCATGACCAGCGCGCCGATGCGCTCCGGCGCCCCGGCGGCGGCCAGGACGCCGATCATCGCGCTGACGGAGTGCCCCACGAACACGGCGTCGTGCAGGTCGAGCGCTTCGCAGACCTCCACCACGTCCTGGGCGTAGCCCTCCAGGGAGGCGTAGCGGTCCTCGGAGAACGCGGAGAGGTCGGAGCGGCCCGAGCCGACGTAGTCGAAGAGCACCACCCGGTAGTCCGCGGCCAGGGCCGGCACCGTCAGCCGCCACATGTTCTGATCACAGCCGAACCCGTGAGCCAGCACCACCGTGCGCCCCTGGGGGTTTCCGGTGACGGTGACGTTGTTCCTGCGATCGATGTCCATGCACACCACTCTCTCAAATCCCGCCCGCCCTCCCATGCACGGCGGCGGTCCCGCTCACCTACCCCCACAACGCCCTCACATGGGTGAGCGTCCGATTCCTCCCAGCCGTCCCGGGCCGCGCGGGTGCGGTCGGCCACCCCCGTGTTCCGCGCTCCCGCGGGTGATTGACCGCCGCGCGGGCGGGGGCGGAGAGTGGGGCCTCGGGGCGGATCGTCGCCGGACGGCCGCCGGGGTATCGCCGATACGACGAGGGGCTATGGGCGCGATGGTGACGGCGGTCAGCAGCAACGGCGTGTACTCCTTCACCAAGCCGAACCGGGACAGCGTCACGCTGCTGGCCGGGCTCGGTGTGGAGGGGGACGTGCACGCGGGGGTCACGGTCAGACACCGTTCGCGGGTCGCGCAGGACCCCACCCGGCCGAACCTGCGCCAGGTCCACCTCCTGCACGAGGAGCTCTTCGACGAGCTCGCCGGCGAAGGGTTCACGGTGGCGCCGGGCCAGCTCGGCGAGAACCTCACCACGCGCGGCGTCGACCTGCTCGCCCTGCCGGCCGGGACCCTGCTGCGGGTCGGCGCCGAGGCGGTCGTCGAGGTCACCGGCCTGCGCAACCCCTGCCTCCAGATCGACGCCTTCCGCCCCGGGCTGCTCAAGCGGGTGGTGGGCCGCGACGCGGCGGGACACCTCGTGCGCAAGGCCGGCGTCATGAGCGTGGTGCGGGCGGGCGGCCTGGTGCGGCCCGGCGACCCCGTCGAAGTGGAGCTGCCCCCGGGACCGCACCGGCCGCTGGAACGGGTCTGACCGCCTTCCCCGCCCCGGGCCGCCCCGTCCGCGCCACCGGGTTCAGGGAGGCTGGAGGGAGGGCTCATAAGCACGGCGACAGGGGGTAGGCGGAACTACGCCATACCGACAAGCTGTGGCGAAAGAGCGAGGAACGACCCACGGGAAGAGTTCTATGGTCATGCCGCTGAAGAACCGGGCCGCGGTCGAACAGCAAGCCGCTTCGCCCCTGTGTTACAGCGCCGCCTGGAGCACGGCAGGCGGCTCCACCGCGGACGCCCGGACGGCCGTACGTACGCTGCTGGCCCTGGCCGGGCACGACCCCGGCCAGCGGCCGAGCCAGGACGCCCAGATCGTCGTCAGCGAGCTGGTCACCAACGCGCTGCGCCACGCCCCCGGCCCGGGCAGCCTGGCGCTGGAGGTGACACCCGACGCCGCCCTGCTGCGCATCACCGTGCGGGACGCCTCCCCCCGCCCGCCCGAACTGCGGGAACCGGACGCCCGCCGGGTCGGCGGGCACGGCATGCAGCTGGTCAGCCGGCTCTGCGACCAGCTGCACACCATTGCCCTGGCCACCGGCAAACAGATCGTCGCCTCCCTGCGCCTGCCCCAGCCCGTCACCCCGTAGGGGTCGGCCCGGGGCAGGGCAGTGTCCGAAATCCGCCAGGACCGGCGTGAAAACGCGGGCCGGTCCTGGGTACCTGACGCCGCATGGGATCACTGAGCTCACCCGTACTGCTGCTGTTGTTCGTCGCCGGGGCGGGCGTCATCTGGTACGCGGGCATCAAACTGTCCGACACCACCGCTGTCCTGGCCGAACGGCTGCACCTGGGCAGCGCGCTGGGCGGCCTGATCCTCCTCGCGATCGCCACCAACCTTCCCGAGATCGCCATCACCGTCAGTGCCGCCCTCTCCGGCCACCTGGACGTGGCCGTCGGCAACATCCTGGGCGGTATCGCGCTGCAGACCGTCGTCCTGGTCCTGCTGGACGCCTTCGGCGTCCGTACCCGCGAGCCCCTGACCCGCATGGCGGCCAGCCTCCAACTGGTCCTGGAAGGCGCCCTGGTCGTGGTGGTGCTGGCCGTGGTCATCATGGGCACCCAGCTCTCCCCCGGCCTGCACGCCGGCCGGCTCGACCCCGGCTCGCTGGTCATCGCCGGGCTGTGGCTGGCCGGCCTCTTCCTGCTCGACCGGGCGGGCCGCGGCCTGCCCTGGCACGAGGGCGGCAACGCGCCCGGCGGCCAGCCCGAGCCGCGCGGCCACTCCCGCAAGAAGAAGGAGAAGGCCGCCAGCGACAAGGGCACGGCCACCGGACGGGCCGCCCTCGTCTTCGGCGCCGCCGCCCTGGCCACCCTGGTCGCCGGTGTCGTCCTCGAACGCAGCGGCGAGCAGTTCTTCGCCCGGCAGGGGCTGAGCGGTGTGCTGTTCGGCTCGACCGTCCTGGCCGCGGCGACCTCCCTGCCCGAGGCGAGCACCGGCCTGACCTCGACGCGGCTGGGCGACTACCAGCTGGCGATCAGCGACATCTTCGGCGGCAACGCCTTCCTCCCCGTCCTCTTCCTGCTCGCCTCGCTCATCTCCGGCAAGCCCGTCCTGCCCGCCGCCCACGACACCGACATCTACCTCACGGCGCTCGGCATCATCCTCACCAGCGTCTACATGGCCGGACTGATCTTCCGCCCCCGCCGGCAGTACGCCCGGATGGGCATCGACAGCATCGCCACCCTCGTCATCTACCTGGTCGGCATCGTGGGACTGGCCACCATCACCACCTGACCCCGGCCCGGTCCGGTCCCCTCCGGCCAGCGACGGGCGCTGACGGCACCGGCACCACGGTGGCGCGGCGGCGGGCGTGGGCGAGGGTGCGGCCGGCGGCGGCGTACCACTGCCAGGCCAGCACGGCGGCGAGCGCGATCTCCGCCAAGTCGCCGCCGTAGTACATCACTTCGGCACCCCGGGCCAGGTCGTGTGCGGTGAAGGCGGTGCCGGGCGGGGACGCGCCGTAGAGGGTCTTGGCCAGTACGGAGTGGGCGGCGCCCGCCGCCACCAGGGTCGCGGCGCGCAGGGGCAGGCCGTACCGGCGGCGCAGGGGGTCGAGCCGGCAGACGGCGAAGGCGAACAGCAGACCGGCGGCCAGGACGTGGGCGTGGACGGCGGCGTGCGGCCAGGGCCGGTCGTGGGTGCCGGCGAACAGCCGGGTGCCGTACAGCAGCCACAGGCCGCCGATGTCGATCAGCGCGGCCACCGGCGGGAAGACCAGCAGGCCGGCCGGAGCGGAGCGCACCAGGGCCAGCAGGCCCCGCCGGGGCGGCCCCGCGGGCAGCACCCGCAGGACGAGGGTGACCGGGCGGCCCAGCACCAGCAGCAGCGGGGCGGCCATACCGACGACGACGTGCTGGGTCATGTGGGCGGTGAACTCCCCGCCCGGCAACGGCGCCAGCGCCACCGCGGCCAGCGCTCCCCCGCCCGCCGCGAAGGACAGCTCCCGGACCCGGGGCCAGGCATCCCCGCGCCGCCGCAGCCGCCACGCCGCCGACAGGTAGAGGGCCACCCCGGCGGCGGCGAGAGCGGCGGCAAACCACTGCGGGACCGCGGAGGCCGGATCGCCGGACATGGGCATGGACATAGGCATGGACATGGACATCGGCGTGGGAACCGGCACCGGCACCGGCACCGGCATGTGCATGGGCATGGACATCGGCCCCATCAGCGGGACTCCCCGCCCGTCCCGGTCGCCGTCCCTGTTCCCGTCTCCGCCGCCTTCTCCGTCAGGGGGCCGGCCGTGCGCAGCCGGCGGGCCGCGGAGCGCATCAGCAGGGCGCCGGCGATGAGGAGGAGGACCGCCAGCACGTTCCAGGTCCAGTCGTAGCCGACCAGGTCGACGTGGTAGCGGATCTGGTGCAGCTTGAGGAGCTTGTGCTGGAGGGTGCCGTCGTAGAGCTGGAAGAACCCCGCGCCCAGGAGGATGCCGCCGGCCAGTCCCCGGCCGCACAGCGCGTCGCGGCGGCGCAGGTCCGCCACGAGCACCAGGCCGATGACGAGGGCGAACCAGCCGAAGGCGTGGAAGAGGCCGTCGGAGACGAGGCCGACGCCGGGAGTGGACCTGTCGTAGAAGTGGTGCCAGTGCAGGAGTTGGTGGAAGACCGTCTCGTCGACGAACGCGGCGGTCGCGATGCCGATGAGCACGCCCGACCATGCCGAGCGCTTCAGGCGGGGGGTGCCGTCGTCGGGGGGCGGGCGGCGGACTGCCGGGGCGGTGGCCATGCACATTCTCCTGTCCGGGTACGGATCCTGCGTGCCGTCCCGGGCGGGTACCCCCTCCTCGGCCGCCTCCCCGCGCCCGCCACCTCGCGCCCTACCCAGGTTGCGGGGTCTCCCGTGCCCGGGCCTGGTGCCGGCGGGCTTTGAGCCGGTTCCCGCAGGTCTTCATCGAGCACCACCGCGCGGTGTTGGCGCGGCTGCGGTCCAGCAGGAAGAGGCGGCAGGCGGGGTTCTCGCACGGCCGCAGACGGCCGGGCAGGCGCTCCTCGACGTCCCCCCAGGCAAGCACGAGTTCCACGGCGAGCCGGCGCTCCGAGGGCACCTCCAGGTGCCACTCGATGCCGGCCGCGCCGGGCCGGGGGACTCTGCGGACACCGGCGAGGACCCGGCGCAGGAGAGGCTGCGCCGGCCTGCCCGACGCCGCCTCCTGGAGCGCGTCCCGGGCGGTGCGCAGCCATCCGCGTTCCTCGTCGCCGCCCACGCCCCCGTGGTCCCGGGCCCATCCGTCCACTTCGCGGTCGTCGCGCCACAGGTCCTGGCGCCGGCCGTCCGCGACAGGGGTGCTGTTCAGCGCCTCCATGAGGGCTTGGTCGTCCAGCACGGCTCCCACCTTCCCCGCTAACTCCATCGAGTGGTTTGACAGGTTACTCCAGGGGCGGTCTACTGAATGCCGAGCAGTAACCATCATAAAGCGTTTAAGGGGTTAGGAGTAAGCAATGGCCGAGATCCGTCACCAGTACGCGACCGTGCGGGGACACCGCGTCTTCTACCGCGAGGCGGGCGCCCGCGAGGCGCCCACGCTCGTCCTCCTGCACGGCTTCCCCTCCAGCTCGCGCATGTTCCGCCACCTCATTCCGGCGCTGGCCGACCGATTCCACGTCATCGCCCCCGACCACCTCGGCTTCGGCAACTCCGACGCCCCGCCCGTCGACGCGTTCACCTACACCTTCGACTCCCTGACCGACATCACCGAAGCCCTCCTGGCCCAGCTCGGCGTCACCCGCTACGCCGTGTACGTCCAGGACTACGGCGCCCCCATCGGCTGGCGGCTGGCCCTGCGCGCCCCGGACGCCATCACCGCGGTGATCACGCAGAACGGCAACGCCTACGAGGACGGCTTCGTAGCGGATTTCTGGAAGCCCGTATGGGCATACTGCGAGGACCCCGGCCCCCGGACCGAGCCCGGCGTCCGTGCCGCGCTCTCGCTCGACGCCATCCGCTGGCAGTACCTGCACGGAGTGGCCCGGCCCGAGCTGGTCGATCCCGACACCTGGGCCGCCGACCACCGCGAGATCGGCCGGCCGGGCAACGACCTCGTGCAGCTCGCCCTGTTCCGCGACTACGCCGCCAATCCGCCGCTCTACCCCCAGGTGCACGCCTACTTCCGGGAGCGCCGGGTTCCTCTTCTCGCGGTCTGGGGCGCGGGCGATGAGATCTTCGGCCCCGCCGGAGCGCGCGCCTTCGCCAGGGACCTGCCGGACGCGGAGATCCACCTGGTGCCCGGCGGCGGGCACTTCCTGCTCGAAAGCCATCTGGACACCGTGGCCGGGTACGTCCGCGGGTTCCTGACCGCCGCCGCGGCACCGGCGTGAAGCCGGCGGAGAGGTCCCCCAGCGGGTTCAGCGGGTTCAGCGGGTGAACAGGCCGTCCGGCCCGCGGGGATACGGACAAGGACCGGCCCCGGCCGGCCTGGTGCCGGCCGGGGCCGGTCCCCGGTGGTGTGAGGGTGAAGGGCGGTCGCCTACGCGGCGAAAGGCTCTGCGGGGCTTCAGCCGGACGATCTTCCCCGCAGGCAATAATTGAGGCCCGGGGACACTGTCCCCTTCACCGTCACGCTCTCTTCAACCACACCGGCCCGGCGGGCATTCCCGCCGCGGGAGAGCCCGGCCGGCGTCCGCACGGCCGTGCTCAGCCCCGGGCAACTGCCGCCTCTGCGGGGCGAGTTCGTCCTCCTCGGCGGGCCCTCCGCGGAAATCATTCGGTTCCCGAACGTGATTCTCCGCCTCGGCTCCGGCCGGGCAGGGGCGGCGGGAGCTTCTGTCACTGCGGGAGAGCCGGTCCCGGTCTGTCCGTCCGGCCCGTCCGGTCCGTCATCCGGGATTCCGGCCGGCGATGTCACCGTCGGGGTCGTCCAGCAGGGCGATGCGGGCGGTGATGCGCTTGCCGACCGGCTCCCGCTGGACCTCGAAGCCCTGTACGACGGCCATCACGATCTCCAGGCCGTGCTGCCCCACCCGTCCGGCGTCCGCCGCGCGGCCCACCGGCAGCGCCGTGTCGGAGTCCCACACCGCCACTTCGACCATGTCGCCGACGATGCCCAGGTCCATCAGGACCGGGCCGGGCGCGTACTTGCGGGCGTTGGTGACCAGTTCGCTGACCACCAGCCGGGTCAGGTCCATGGCGCGCTGCGAGACGGGAAGGCCGTGCTCGGTCTGTACCCGGGTCAGGAAATCCGCGGCCAGGTGACGGGCCTGGGCTATGCAGCTGCCGTCGCCGTCCAGCGCCACCGTGGTCTGGACGGTCTTCTCGTACGGCGCGGTGTCGTCCTCGCCCACAGGCACTGAGTCCATACCAGCCGCCTTCTCTCTCCGATGTCTGTCCGCGCACGCACGGCCCCCTGGCCGCCGTACCCCGTACGCCGACTCCCCTTCTCGGCGCGCGGATGTCACCGGATACGTCCGAGGGCGTACTCGGGTGAAAGACCTTGGTATGCAAGTATCACCGACATGGCTGATGAACGAATGACGGACACCGGACAAGCCGAACCGCCTGGCGGCCTGTCGATCACGGCCACCGCCACGGAGGGTATCCGCGTGCTGACCCTGGCCGGGGAGATCGACCACCACACCTGCGACCGGCTCACGCAGGCCCTGGAACTCTCCGGCGCCGCCCGGCCCCGCATCGTGATCGACCTGCGTCAGGTCACTTTCATGGACTCCAGCGGCCTCAACGTCCTCATCCTCGCCTACCAGGGCGTCACCGCGGCGGACGGCTGGCTGCGCCTGGCCGCACCCACCGACGCCGTCCTGCGGCTCCTGCAACTCGTCGGTGTCGACAAGCTCATCGAGTGCCGTCCCACCCTCCAGGAGGCACTCACCGCCTGAGCCCCGGCCCCGTCGCCGCCCGCCTGCGCGCCTGCGCGCCTGCGCGCCTGCGCGCCTGCGCGCCTGCGCGGCGAACGGCCGCCGCGGTGGGCGCGGCGGCCGTTTGGGGCCGGGTGTCACGTGGTGCGGCGGGTGAAGAACCGGCTTCGGCCGGCCGTCGCGGCGTACCGCGAAGGCCGGCTCCCGCCTCCCTGGTCCTTGCCGAACTCGCCCCCGGCAGGGCGGAGTTGTTGCCGGAGAGGGTCTCGACCCCACCGGTTTGCGGATGCTGTCGGGCGGGGGTGCGGCCCGCCCCGTTCCCTGCCGGATGCCGCTCCCCGGCCCTCAGGCCGCCTGGACGAGTTCGGCGCGGCCGAACAACAGGGCGTAGCCGGAGGGGAGTTGGGCGAGGATCCGGTCCAGGAGATCCTCGTCGGCGAGCTGGGCCACGACCCGCAGGACGGTGCCGGTGTCCCAGCGGGTGGTGGCGGGCGTGCCGCCGGTGCGGGCGGCCAGGTCCTTGACGAAACCCCAGCCGGTGAGGGGATCGGCGCCGGGGGCCCGGGAGGTGAAGGCCACGGCGGCCTCGCGGGGCAGCCTGGCCGCGAGCTCCGCCCGCTCCGCGCCCGCGAGTTGGCGCCCGAGGGCGGCCAGCACGGCACGCACCGACTCCTCGGCCTGCGCACGGGTGGGGTAGGCGCCTTCGTACCGCACTCTCTCCAGCAGCTGCTGGTACGTCATGCCCACGGCGGACCGGCGCGGCTTCTGCAGGGGAAGGGGAATCATCGGTACCGCGGTTGCCTTTCTCGTCTGAAGTGGTCGCGGGGCGCGGCCCGCCGGGGGGCGCAAGGGATGGGGCGGCGGGGTGTGTGCCCGGGCCGCCGCGGACAGCGCGCCCGCCGTGGCAGGTCCGGCGGCCGTTCGCTCTGTGCGGTGCCCGGCGCGCGGGAGGTGTCCGGGCGGGAGCGCGGCTCGTACGCCGGGAGCGGGCCGGGCGGGGGGCCTTCTCCCCCCGGTCGGCGGGCGTCGCGGGGCGCGCCGGGGTCCGGGCCGGAGGCAGTTCCCTGCCTCCGGCCCGGCGCGGCGGGAGTCAGCCGCTGATCTCCTTGTGCGCGGAGCCGCCGCCGATGGTGACCTTGCGGGGCTTGGCGCGCTCGGCGATCGGGATACGCAGGGTCAGCACACCCGCGTCGTAGTCCGCCCTGATGCGCTCGGTGTCCAGGGTGTCGGCCAGCACGAGCTGGCGGGAGAAGACGCCCAGCGGCCGCTCGGAGAGCTCCATCTGCACGTCGTCCGCCTTGGCGACGGGGCGCCGCTCCGCCTTGACGGTCAGCATGTTCCGCTCGACGTCGATGTCGATCGCGTCCCTGGAGACGCCGGGCAGGTCGAGGGCGATCACGTACTCCTCGCCCTCGCGGTAGGCGTCCATCGGCATCGCCGAGGGACGCGACCAGGTGCCGGTCGTGTTCAGGAGCTGCTGGGTGAGCCGGTCCAGTTCACGGAACGGATCGGTGCGCATCAACATCGTGAAACACCTCCAGGTTCAGTCAGGCCATTGCTGCCAATGCGGTTCACCTGCCATCGTTGTAACATGTCATCGAAGTGATGACAAGCAGAGTGTCGTCGAAAGGGTGACATCACCTCTTGGAGGCTCCATGACCAGCGACGATCCGTCCGCCCCCCGCACCCCCGCCCCCACCCCCGCGTCCTTCCTCGCCGCCGCCACCGCCCTGGACACGATCAACGAGACCCTGCGCGCGGCCCGGACTTCGCGGGACGGGCACCCCCCGCGGTCCGGTCCGGCCGGCGCGGAGCAGGCACTCGCCGCGCTCCTGCTGCTGCGCGAGGTGCGCGACCAGCTCGCCGAGTGGGAACCGGGCCTGATCGAGGCGGCCCGGGAGCAGGGCGCCAACTGGGCCGACCTCGCCCGTCCCCTGGGCGTCTCCAGCCGCCAGGCCGCCGAACGCCGCTACCTGCGGGTGCGCCCGGGGAACCCGGGCACCACCGGCGAGCAGCGGGTCCGGGCCACCCGCGACCGGCGCGCCGCCGACCGCACCGTCACCGCCTGGGCCCGCGCCAACGCCGCCGACCTCCGCCGGCTCGCCGGGCAGATCACCGCGCTCACCGACCTCCCCGCCGACGCCCGCTCCTCCCTGCTCACCGAGCTCGACGCGGCCCTCGCCGACAACGACGCCGCCGCACTCGTCGGCCCCCTGACGGCCGCGGGGGCGTATCTGGCGCCCGGCCATCCCGACCTCGCGGCGCGCGTGGAGGACATCGCCCGCCACACCGGCCGGCTCCGCCGGGACAGCGGTGACCAGCGCCGCAACCCCACGTGATCTCCCCGGCCCCGGAGGTGCCCGCCCCGGCCCGGGCCGCCCCGCGCCGGGGGGTGTCCGGACCCCGGTCCCGGGCAGCCTTTTCCTCTCCGGGCATGCGAGGGTGAGGCTGGGTCGCCCGCGCCGGGGCAGTCGGGGTAAGCGGCCACCGCTCAGCGGGCGGGCCGCGAGTCAGCTAGGGAGATCAGGGCATGGCAGGACCGGAGCACACGCAGACCCACGGGCAGCGGCTCCCGGCGGCCCCTGCCGAGGTGCTCGGCGGGCTGCTGGAAGCCATCGGGACCGGGGCGTACGTCGTGGACGAGGAGGGCCTCATCCTCGGCGTCAACTCCCGCGCCGAGCAGTTCCTGGGCCGGTCCGCCGCGGAGCTCCTCGGCCACGACGCGCACGACCTGCTGCACCGGGACGCCCACGGCCAGCGCATGTCGAGGTCGCAGTGCCGTATGTGGCAGTCCTTCCACACCAGGAGCACCGTCCAGACGGACGAGGACTACTTCGCCCGCGGGGACGGCTCCCTGCTGCCCATCTCGTGGCTGATAACCCCCTTCGAGCCCGGCGCCCACGAACCCGGCACGCTCGTCCTCTTCCACTCCCGGCAGGAGCGCCGGCCCGACGCGCCGCCGGAGGCGCCCGCGACGCTGCTGCCCGAACTGGAACGGCTCGCGCTGCTGGCCGAGACCACCACCCAGCTGACCTCCACGCTCGACGTCGAAGAGGCCCTGCGGCGGCTGGTGCGGCTGGTGGTGCCGCGGCTGGCGGACTGGGCGGTCATCGACCTGATCACCGAGCGGGACGAGGTGTGGCGCACGGTCGTCGCCGAAGCCGACGGTGACACCGTGGTGCGCCACGAGGAGTTGCAGGGACCGATGCCGCCGGTCCCCCAGGAGTCCCCGATGCCGCTGTCGCGGGCCCTGCGCGGGGTCGCCTCGACACTGGCCGGCCCGCAGACCTACCAGGACCCGCCGGACTCCGGCATCGCAGTCGAACAGCGCCGCCTCTTCGACGCCACCGGCATCCACTCCGCGGCCATCGCCCCCATCCGCAGCACCCGCGCGGTCCTGGGAGCGCTGACCGTGGGCCGGGCCGGCCAGCCGGGGGACTTCAGCACCGGCGACCTGCCCCTGATCGAGGACATCGCCCGCCGGGCCGGCCTCGCGCTGGACAACGCCCGCCTCTACCAGCGTCAGCGCAAGGTCGCCGAGACCATGCAGAACCATCTGCTGCCCCAGATGCCGAGCGTGCCCGGGCTGCAGATGACGGTCCGCTACCTGCCCGCGCCCGACGCCTCGCAGGTGGGAGGCGACTGGTACGACGCCTTCTCCCTCTCCGACGGCGCCACCGCGCTGGCCATCGGCGATGTCGTCGGCCACGACCTGGAGGCCGCGGCCGGCATGGCGCAGGTGCGCAACATGCTCCGCGCCTACGCCTGGGCCCTGCACGAGCCGCCCAGCCTGATCGTCCAGCGCCTCGACGAGGCGCTGCGGCACATCACCGACGTGGCCATGGCCACCATGATCCTGGCGCGGGTGGAGGAGGCCGAGGACGGCCGGTGGAAACTGACCTGGACCAACGCCGGCCACCCGCCGCCGCTCCTGATCGGCCACGACGGCCTGGCCACCTACCTCACCGACGGCCACGGCATCCTCCTGGGCACCGGAGCCCGCAGGCCGCGCACCGACGCCACCGCCCTGCTGCCGCCCGGCTCCACCCTCGTGCTGTACACCGACGGCCTGATCGAGGAGCCCGGCCACACGCTCGACGAGGGCCTGCACCAGCTGCGCCGGCACGCCGCCGGCCTCGCCCACCGCCCGCTGGCCTCCTTCACCGACCAGCTGCTGCGCCGGGTCCGCCCCACAGCCAACGACGACGACGTCGCCCTCCTCGCCCTGCGGACGCCGCTCTCCCCTGAGGCCTGAGGCAACCCCCAGAAAATTGATCCGATGTCTTACCGTCCGGGTCGTTGACGTCTCCTTGCGGCACCCCTACTTTGCCAGCATGTTTCCCACAAGAGAGCAGGCGTACGGCACCAGACCCATGGAAGCGTTCCGCTTATTCATCGGGTCTTATCGTGTCCTGGCGGGCTTCCTCTGCGCGCTTCTGCCCCTCGGAGTGCTCGCCCCGCCGGCCCACGCGGCGGCCGCGGTCACCTACTTCGTCTCGCCCGGCGGCAGCGACAGCAACCCCGGGACCAGCGCCGCCGCCCCCTTCCGCACCCTCACCAAGGCCCAGAGCGCGGTCCGGGCCGTCGACACCTCCACCTCCGGCCCGGTCACCGTGACCCTGGCCGGCGGCGTCTACCGGCTGACGAAGACGCTGACCTTCACCGCCGCGGACTCAGGCGGCGGTACGGCCGGCACTGTCTGGTGGAAGGCGGCGGCCGGCCAGACCCCCGTGATCAGCGGCGGTGTCCCCATCACCGGCTGGACCGGCACCGGCACCGGCGGTATCTGGTCCGCCCCGGCCCCCAGCGGCCTGGACACCCGGCAGCTGTACGTGGACGGTGTGCGCGCCCGGCGCGCGACGGGCTCCCTGCCGGTGTCGCTGACCCAGACCGCGGCCGGCTACACCACCGCCTCCGGCGACCCGATGGCCGGCTGGCGCAACCCCTCGGCGATCGAGTTCGTCTACCGCGGCGGCCTGGGGCTGTGGACCGAACCGCGCTGCCCGGTCGCCTCCGTCACCTCCACCGCCGTCACCATGGGCCAGCCCTGCTGGAACAACTCCACCCGGCGGGTGATGCGCACCGACGGCTCCGGCCGCACCTACAACCTGGTCGGCCGCGCCTCGATCACCGAGGCGCCCACCGCGGTGGAGAACGCCTACGAACTCCTCGACCAGCCGGGCGAGTTCTACCTCGACAGGAGCGAGCACCGGTTCTACTACATTCCGCGCCCCGGGGAGAACCTGAGCACCGCGGACGTCGAGGCGCCCTCGCTCGACACCCTGGTGGCCTCCTCCGGCAGCGCCTCGGACGAGCCCACCCACGTCGGCTTCCAGGGCATCCAGTTCAGCTACGCGAACTACACCGCCTCCGACACCGGCACCGGCTTCTCCGAGATCCAGGCGACCTACCAGGTCACCGGCGCCACCGGCTACGCCACCCAGGGCCTGTGCGGCTTCGTCCCCGGCGGCTCCTGCCCCTACGGCAACTGGACGAAGATGCCGGGCGCGGTGCGGTTCACCTACGACAAGAGCATCCACTTCGACCACGACTACTTCGTCCACCTCGGCGCGGCCGGACTCGACCTCGGCGACGGCTCGCAGAGCGACACGGTCACCGCCTGCGTGTTCACCGACATCTCCGGCAACGGCCTCGACCTGGGCGGCGTCGACATCCCCCAGCCCACCACCTCCGCCCAGCACACCAGCGCGATCACCGTCAAGGACAGCCACTTCTACGACACCGCCACCGAGTACCACGGCGGGGTCGCCATCGACGCCGGCTACATCGAGACCTCGACCGTCACCCACAACCAGATCGACCACGTGCCCTACACGGCGATCTCCATCGGCTGGGGCGGCTGGCCCGACAAGGTGAGCCTGCCCGCCCAGCCCAACTACTCCCACCACAACACCGTCTCGGACAACCTGATCCACGACCACATGGCGCTGCTGGGCGACGGCGGCGCCGTCTACACCAACGGGATCACCGGCACCTCCATGGCGAGCGGTGAGCACGTCAGCGGCAACGTGGTCCACGACCAGCTCAACACCTCCGGCGGCCACGTCCTGTACACCGACAACGGCGCCTCCTACGTGTCCGTCCTCGGCAACGCGGTGTGGAACATCAGCGTCTCCCCCTGGGGCAGCAAACACGTCAACTACACCCTGGGCGACGGGACGTACGACCCGACCGACATCGAGGGCAACTACTGGCCGGGCGGCCCCGCCGACTACGACAGCAAGGGCGTCCTGATCCAGGACAACCACGCCGTCACCGGGGCGTCCGAGGTCCCGCCGGCCCTCATCGCGGCCGCCGGCATCGAGTCGCCGTACCGGCCGATCCTCTCCTGGCAGCCGGCCTGACCCCCGGAAGACCCCGGCCGACGCGGCGCCCACCGCGGCGAAGGCGGTGCGGCGCCGCGCTCCGGCAGCCGGGCGCCGGCACCGGGCTGCCGGGGTCAGGCCGGGGTCTTCGCCTGTTCCTGGTAGCCGTGGGTGCGCAGGCGGTCGTTGGTGCGCCGGGCCTCTTCGAGCTGGTCCTCGAGGATGACGATGCGGCAGGCGGCCTCGATGGGGGTGCCCCGGTCGACGAGTTCCCGGGCGCGGGCGGCGACGCGCAGCTGGTAGCGGGAGTAACGGCGGTGGCCGCCTTCGGAGCGCCCCGGGGTGATCAGGCGGTGGTCGCCGAGGGCGCGGAGGAAGGCGGGGGTGGTGCCGAGCATCTCGGCGGCGCGGCCCATGGTGTAGGCGGGGTAGTCGTCATCGTCGAGCTTGTCGACGGGACGGGAACGGACAGGGGGCATAGACCTCTTCTTCCGGGGACGCGTCGGGGGGCCCGGGTGCCGTGTCGGCGCCCGGGCCCCTAACTTTCAACACCATCTACCGGCGAACAGCGCCGGCGTTCTCTGTCCGCAGGTCCGCCCGGAGGGGCGGTGCTGCGGGGATCGCGGATGCGTGACCGGGGACCACCTTCCTATCCGGGGCCTGCGGTACCCGGGCGGCAGTCCTCCTCGCCCGGGCGATCCTGATGGCGTCTGCTCCTTACCTTCGTCGTTGCTCCGTCGTACTGCTGGGTACCGCGGGTACTGCTCAACCACTCGCGGCTCTCGGCCGAGCCACGTCCTGCCTGGTGCGCACGCACGGCGGTTCGTCCCTGCCGTGCCGTTCGACTTCCTGGGTACACCCTCAACAGTACCCCTGCGGCGACCTAATGTCTATCGTCACCACAACAGGTTTCCTTTCGGCCCGGTGCGTGGACTTCTGTCGTACCTGCATCTGTAAGAGTGGTGTCCCGGGGGTGGCTCCCTGGCCGGGCGGGTCCGGTCCCGGTCCTGCGGGACCCGGACGCCTCTCCGTGCCGGCCGGACGGCGTTTCCCCTGGCACGGGGCGGACACTCGGGGTGCGGAGGCAGCGAGCGGGGGCGCCCGGGGCTTGTGCCAAGATCGATCGGGTGATGCCGTGGTGCCAGGCGACTGTGGGGAGGTGAGGGATATGGGGGGCGACGACCCACAGGGGGCCCCGCGGGACGGCGGGGACGCCCAGGAAGAAACAGCGGCCGAGCGGACCCGTATCGCCCGCGAACTCATCGCCGGGGTACGCGGGATGTCACCGTCCCAGATGCCCAACGCGCTGTGCCGTACCTGCGTCTCACTCCTGCCGGTGGTCTCGGGCCTGTCGATCTCCGTCATGGCCGACAGCCTCGACCTGGGTGTGGTGCTGTGCGCCAGTGACGAGGTCGCCGCACGGCTCGCGGAGATCCAGTACACGCTGGGCGAGGGGCCGTGCCAGGAGGCGCTGCGACTGCGCGCGCCGGTCTTCGCGGCCGACCTGACCCGGCCTCCGGACGCCCGCCGCTGGCCTCTGTTCTCCACGCAGGCCGCCAAGGCCGGAGCGGGGGCGGCCTTCTCGCTGCCGCTGGGGGGCACCGGTATCGCGCTGGGCACCCTGGACCTGTACATGGACGTGCCGGGTTTCCTCAGCGGTGACCAGGTCCGCACCGCGCTGCTGGTCGCCGACGCGGTCACTCTGGCGGTCACCGCCCTCGATCACGCTTCCTCGGACCCCGAAGGAGTCGTAACGTGGCTGGCAGGAGTGGAAGCCGACCGCGAGAAGGTGCACCAGGCCACCGGGATGATCATGGTGCAGCTCGATGTGAGCGCCGAGGAGGCCCTGCTGCGGCTGCGGGCACGGGCGTTCGCCCAGGGCCGTACCACCGTCGAGGTGGCCCGGGCGGTCATCGGCCGCACGCTGGACCTGCGCGATGACTGAACGGCCCGGCCCAGATGTCCTTATCCGCAACGACAGCGCTGGGGAGGCGACCATGAACCGCGAGCGGCAGCTGGCACAGGTGTTCGTCGCCCTGTCCGACACCTACGCCGCCGAGTTCGCCCCCTCTCCCTCTTCCACCGCCTGGTCCACAGCTGCCAGGACCTGCTGGACGTGGACGCGGCGGCGGTGATGATCGCCGACGCCCGGGGTGAGCTGAAGACCATGGCGACCACCGACGAGGAGGCCGCCTTCGCCGAGCTGCTCCAGATGCAGAACGGCCGCAGTCCCTGCATGGACTGCAAGGGCATGCTCGCGCAGCACACGGGCGCCACCATCGCCGAGGCCGCCCGCCTGCTCAGCGCCTATGTGCACGAGCGGCGGCTGCGTCTCACCGAGACCGCCTACGCCCTGGTCACCCGCGCTCTGCCCCCTACCGTCGTCGCCGAGGCGCGCCAGCGGTAGGCCGCGGCGCCCGGCATCGGGCCGCGGCGGTCCTCGTTCCCGCCTCCGCCGGCGGCCGGGGACAGCCCGCCGGGAGGTGCGGACGCCGGCCGGGCCGGTGACCTGGGACGGCCCGCACCCCGTCAGAGGGCGGTGCGTCAGGGGGCGCCGGCGGGCGCCGGCGAGCGCCCGGGACACAGTCGGCGCGTCCTTGCATACACCCTCCGGCAGGGGGAAGGTGGAAGCGCGCGGTCAGGCAGGGGCCGCCTCGGTCGTCGGTGCGCGACCGGCGCAAGCCCGCCGACAACGGCGCACGGTTGCTGGAGCGATACGCATGACGAGCCACCCAACCTTGACCCTACGAACGGTCACCGGCCTCACCACCGTGGTGTGCCTGTCGGGTGTCCTCGGCCCCGAGACCGGTCCAGAGCTGGAGCGGGAGCTGCGCCGGCAGCTCGGGCAGGCCGGCCTGGACGACCGGCGGCTCGTCCTGGACCTGGCCGGGGTGAGCTCGCTCAGCCAGGAGGCCCGCGCCACCCTCCAGCGGGTCACCGAGCACCTCGCGCACGCCCCCGTGCTGGCCGTCGGCGCGGCGCCGGCCGTCCGCGCGGTGCTGGAGCGCACGGAGATCCCCGGCATCCGGCTCCACGACACCCTCGCCGGCGCGCTGGCCGCGCTGGCCGCCCCGGCGGCCGGGGAGAGGGCCGTGCTCCCCCGCGAGGCCACCGGACTGGAGGGCGAGGTCTTCGGGCTCCAGGGCGAGGTGAGCGGATTGCAGGGGGAGCTGTTCGGGCTCCAGGGCGAGGTGACCGGGCTCCAGGGCGAGGTCTTCGGACTCCAGGGCGAGGTGACCGGACTCCAGGGCGAGGTCTTCGGGCTGCGGGCCAGGGCCCGTACCAGGACTCTGATCGGTGTCGCCCAGGGCATCCTCATGGCACGGTACGCGCTGTCCGGCCCGGCTGCCGCCTTCGTCCTGCTCCGGGAGGGCTCCCAGCACCACAACGTGCCGCTGCGCATCCTGGCCTCCGCCGTCGTCACCGCTCCGGCACCCCGGTCCGACGCGCGCTGGTTCGCCGGGCGCCCCACCCGGGTGCCGCCCCCCGCCACGGCCCTGCTGCACACGTACGGCATCGACGCCCACGACCGGCGGCAGGTCCTCACCGCCGCCCTCCACGAGGCGGTCGGACTGGCGGGAGTGGACGCGGCCGAACTCCATCTGGCCGACCCGGCGCAGGACGACGCGCTCATGCTCGAACAGCACCACGGACTCGGCCCCGCCTACCGCGACCAGGCCGCCCTCGTCCTCGGGCCGCCCTACGTCTGTGCCCGCGCCCAGGCCCGGGGCGCGGCGGTGACCGTCCCCGACATCGCCGCCGATCCCGCCCTGCCCGTCCACCCCGCCGGCCGCGCGCTCCTGGCGGCGGGCAGCCGCGCCTTGCACTGTGTCCCCCTGATCGCTGCCGAGGGGTACTGCACCGGCGCCCTGACCCTGCACTGGGCCAAGCCCGGCTCCTGGCTGACGGCCGAACAGGACGACGCGCTCGACGTGCTGGCGGCCGAGATCGAGCTGTGGCGCTCCTGGTACCGGCGCACGGTCGTGCTGGACGCGCTCGAGTACCTCCACCAGCACCGGGGACCGGACGGAACGTCCCGGCCGGAGTGAGCCGGCCCCGCGCGTCCTGGCTGTCCTGGCTGTCCTGGCTGTGAACTTCCCGCCCTCACACGGCAGTTGAGAGCCGGTGGAGCGGCTTGCGGGCCAGCGGCCGGGAGGCGGGCGGGGCGGGCGGGGTGCCCGCGCCTCCCGCCCGGCCGGTGGGCGGGAGGCGCGGGGCCGGGCGTCACACGGCCGGGGTGAAACGGTCCCAGGCGCGGTGGCGGCCCAGCAGCTCGGTGAGCGCGGCCAGGGCGGTGCCGGCGCTGTCGGCGGTGACGACGCCGGGGGCGTCGGGGGCGATGCCCGCGACCCGCAGGGCCTCCGCCCCGTCGGCCCATACGCCGAGGGCCTTGCCGTGCCGGTAGGCCTCGGTGATCATCAGCAGGACCCGGGGGTCGATCCCCGTGGCCAGGGCCGTGCCGTCGTCCACCTTGGCGTCGCGCGCGCCGTAGGCGTCGGCGCCCGGGGCGGGGGCGCCGGCGATCAGGAGGGCGTCGAACTCGGTGGAGCGGGCGGTGGCGAAGGTGCGCTGGACGGTGACGGGGTCGCCGTCGCCGTCGAGGGTGCCGCCGGTGGGGGCGATCACCAGCGGAACCATTCCGGCGTCCAGGATCGCCTGCCGGACCGACCGCACCCCGCTCAGGTCCTGCTCGCCCGCGGTGACGATGCCGATGATCCGGCCGTCCAGCGGCCAGACGCCGCCGAGCTGGGAGAGGGCGGGGCTGGGCTGCGGCTCGGTGAGGGGCACCGTGGGCGCGGGGGCGGGCAGGCCGAGGCCGGCGGCGACCTGTGCGCACAGGTCGGGGCCGATGTTGGCGAGCACCTTCAGCGCCCGTTCCTTGATCGCGTTCTCCCAGCACTTGTTCAGCTCGAAGGTGTACGCGGCGACGATGTGCTCGCGTTCGGTGGGGGTCATGCTCAGCCAGAACAGGCGGGCCTGGCTGTAGTGGTCGTCGAAGGAGGCGGCGGCTTCGCGGACCTTGCGGGCCGCGGGGACCTCCACGGGGACCTCGATGTAGGCGCCGGTGTCGGCGCCGGCCAGGAACGGGCAGCCGCCGTCGAGGGAGTTGGGCCGGTAGGGGGCCACGCCGCGGTGGACGGCGGTCTGGTGCATGCCGTCGCGCAGCATGTCGTTGACCGGGGTGTGGGTGCGGTTGATCGGCAGCTGGTTGAAGTTGGGGCCGCCCAGCCGGGTGAGCTGGGTGTCGAGGTAGGAGAAGAGGCGGCCCTGCAGCAGCGGGTCGTTGGTGACGTCGATGCCGGGGACGAGGTTGCCGAGGTGGAAGGCGACCTGCTCGGTCTCGGCGAAGTAGTTGGAGGGGTTGGCGTTGAGGGTGAGCAGGCCGACGGGCTGGACCGGGGCCAGTTCCTCGGGCACGATCTTCGTCGGGTCGAGGAGGTCGATGCCCTCGAACATCTGGTCCTCGGTGTCGGGGAAGGTCTGCACGCCCAGCTCCCACTGGGGGAAGGCGCCGGCCTCGATCGCGTCGGCGAGGTCGCGGCGGTGGAAGTCGGGGTCCATGCCCGCGGTGATCTGCGCCTCCTCCCACACCAGGGAGTGCACGCCGAGCTTGGGCTTCCAGTGGAACTTCACCAGCGTGGTGGCGCCCTCGGCGTTGACCAGCCGGAAGGTGTGGACGCCGAAGCCCTCCATCATCCGGTAGGAGCGGGGGATGCCCCGGTCGGACATGTTCCACAGCGTGTGGTGGGTGGCCTCGGTGTGCAGGGTGACGAAGTCCCAGAAGGTGTCGTGCGCGCTCTGCGCCTGGGGGATCTCCCGGTCCGGGTGCGGTTTGCCGGCGTGGATCACGTCCGGGAACTTGATCGCGTCCTGGATGAAGAAGACCGGGATGTTGTTGCCGACCAGGTCGAAGACGCCCTCGGAGGTGTAGAACTTCGTCGCGAAGCCCCGGGTGTCGCGCACCGTGTCGGCGGAGCCGCGCGAGCCCAGCACGGTCGAGAAACGCACGAAGACGGGCGTCTCGACGTCCTTGCCGAGGAAGGCCGCCTTGCTGATCCGCTCGGCGGCGCCGTACCCCTGGAAGACGCCGTGCGCGGCGGCGCCACGGGCGTGCACGACCCGCTCGGGGATGCGTTCGTGGTCGAAGTGGGTGATCTTCTCCCGCAGGTGGTGGTCCTGGAGGAGCACCGGTCCGCGCGGGCCCGCCTTCAGCGAGTGGTCGGTGTCGTACAGCCGGGCGCCCTGGGCGGTGGTGAGCCGGTCGCCGCCCTGGGCGACCTTCTTCTGCGCCACCCCGGTCTCCTGGCCGGTGGGGCTGTAGGTGTCGGGCCCCCGCTGGTCGTGTTTGGGCGGCAGCGGACCGGCCGGCTCGGTGGGCTCCTCCAGCGGGGGCGGTACCGGGCCCGGCGCGCCGGGGATCTCGTTACCGGGCCGGACGGCCTCCTGGACCTTCTCGACGACCTTGTCGGCGGCAGCTGCCACCGGGTTCTTCTTGGCGCTCACAGGGTTCCGTTCCTTGAGGGGGTGGCCGGATGGGCGCGGGCCGTCCCGGAGGAGGGACCCGCGGGAAGTCCGCACAGCGCGGTTACCCCCTTCGGTAACCGCGACGCAGCCGGTACGCCCGGGCGGTACCGGATTTCACCCCACCGGCCCGCGCGGAGGGCGCGCGGGCCGGTGGGGGTGGGGTCAGGCGGAGGGCTGGGCGGCGGGGAAGACCCGGTCCGCCGCGGCCAGCCGCAGCTGTTCCAGGGCGGCGGCCTGGTCCTCGGCGCGCTCCAGCAGGGTCTCCAGCTCCTCGGGGCGCAGCCGGGTGTCGGTCTTGGCGAGTGTGCTCAGGGTGCGCCAGCACGCTGCCTTGCCCAGGACGCCCAGGAGCATGGATTCCAGCTCCAGGAGGTCGCTGAGCGGGGAGCGGGAGAAGAGGTGGCCGTTGAGCTTGAGGCGGCCCGCCTTCTCCGCGACCCAGCCGACGGCGACCTTCGTGCGGTCGGTCCCCACCCCGAGGTCGGTCATGATCCGGGTCAGCGCGTCCCGGTCCTGTTCGACCTGCCGGGCCAGTTCGCCCAGCACGGTGGCCTGGTCCTGGTCGTCGTGGTTCTGACCGGGGTTGGGGTCGGTGTCGGGGTCGTGGTCCTGCTGGGCCTGTGCGGCCCTGCGGAAGAGCTCCAGACCGGCGGTGGCGCCGGAGAGGTGGTCGTTGAGGTAGATCGCCAGCAGCCCGGCACCGTCCGGGGTGTCCTCGCCCGAAGGGGCGGGGGCGTGCATCTCGCGGGCCACCGACTCCCCCAGCTCGTTCCAGCTGGCCTCGAACTTGGCCAGCCCCTCGCGTTCGAGGGTGTCGGTGACATCGGTGAAGTCGACGCCGGCCCGCGCCAGCTCCGCGAAGTGGGCGCTCGCGGCGGCGTGTCCCTGGGCGCCCGGCGGGCGGGCGGAGAGGGTGCCGTGGTCGGCGAAGGCCTGCAGGGTGGTGCCGGGCATGGTGTTCACCGTGCCCGCGATGGCCAGTTCGCTGACGTACATCGTGTCGGGGTAGGCCGGGTCCTTGACGCCGGTGGACGCCCACAGGGGCCGCTGGGGGCGGGCTCCGGCCGCGGCCAGGGCCTGCCAGCGCGGCCCGGCGGTCATCTCCTCGTAGGCCTGGTGGGCGAGCCGGGCGTTGGCGATCGCGGCCCTGCCCTTGAGCGCCCGGGCCTCGGGGGTGCCCAGCGCGTCGAGGCGGCGGTCGACCTCGGTGTCGACGCGGGAGACGAAGAAGGAGGCGACGGAGTGGATGCCGGACAGGTCGTGGCCGGCGTCCCGGGCCTGCTCCAGGCCGGACAGGTAGGCGTCCATCACCGCGCGGTAGCGGTCCAGGGAGAAGATCAGCGTGACGTTGACGCTGATGCCCCGGGCGATGACAGCGGTGATGGCGGCGAGTCCCTCGCGGGTGGCCGGGATCTTGACCATGAGGTTGGGCCGCGCGACCGTCTCCCACAGTCTGCGTGCCTGCTCGATGGTGGCGTCGGTGTCCCTGGCCAGCCGGGGATCGACCTCGATGGAGACCCGTCCGTCGGTCCCGCCGGTCTGCTGGTGCACCCCCTGGAACACCTCGCAGCCGGTGCGTACGTCGTCGGTGGTGAGGGCGTAGACGGCGTCGTCGACGCTCGCCCCCTCGCCGCCCAGCCGGCGCAGCTGCTCGCCGTAGCGCTCCCCCTTGGACAGGGCTGAGGCGAAGATCGTGGGGTTGGTCGTGACCCCCACGACGTGCCGGTCGGTGATCAGCTTCTCCAGTCCGCCGCCGGCCAGCAGTTCGCGGGAGAGGTCGTCCAGCCAGACGGACACCCCGGCTGCGGAGAGTTCGGCCAGCGGGTCGGACGGGGGTGAGACAGACATCGGTAACCTCCAAATACACGGCGCCGGCCGGCGCCCACCTCGTGCGGGCGGACGGGCCGGTGTGCCACCTGCCCGTCACGCACCCCCCGTGCACGCGGTGCACCCCTCGGGTAACCGCGCCGGGCGTCTTCACGCACGTACCGCCCGGATACCGGGGGCGGTATGTCCGCCCGGGCCGGCCCCTCGCGGGCCGGCGTCCACGGCAGGGCCCGGGGCGGCGGATTGGCCGTCCGGCGGGAGGGTACTCAGGCGGTCCCGGGGCGCCCGTACCCGCCTGGCGGCCACCCCCTTTCCCCGGGTGGCGGCGGACAGCCCCCACCGCCCCCGGCCACGGCTGCCCCTTCCCCCGGGCTTCCCCCGGCCTCGAAGAACAGGGAGAGACGTCCCATGCCGCCACCACTGCTCCAGCGTTCATCGGCATCACTGCACGGTCTCAGCGCCGTGGTCACCGGCGGCTCGCGCGGTCTGGGCCTGCTCCTCGCGGACGAGTTGCTGCGCCGCGGCTGCCGGGTGACGCTCGCCGCACGGGACGACGCCGAACTCCGGCGGGCCCGCGCCCTCCTGCGCCGGCGGCATCCGGAAGGGTCCGTGCGTACCGCGGTGACCGACGTGCGCGACAGGCAGGACGTCGCCGGTCTGTTCCGCCGGACCGCGGCGGAGTGCGGCAGCGTCGACGTGGTCATCGCCAACGCCGGCACCATCCAGGTGGCACCGGCCGAGACCGCCGGCGTGCCCGGATTCGACGACGCGATGAGCACCATCTTCAACGGCGCCCTGCACACCAGCCTCGAAGCCCTCCCCCACCTGCGCGAGAGCCGGGCCGGCGGACGGCTGGCCCTGATCGGCTCGGTGGGAGGTCTGCTCGCCGTACCGCATCTGCTGCCGTACTCCTGCGCCAAGGCCGCCGTGGGCGCCCTGGCCGAGGGGCTGTACGCGGAGGCGGCGCGCGACGGCGTCTCGGTGACGGCTGTCCATCCCGGCCTCATGCGCACCGGCTCCCACCTGCACGCCGTGTTCGGCGGTGACCGGCGCCGGGAGTTCGCCTGGTTCTCCGCCCTGGCGGGCACCCCGCTGGTGTCGATGGACGCGCGCCGCGCGGCCGGCCGGATCGTCACCGCCGTCCAGCGCCGCCGTATCCGCCTGGTGCTCACCCCCGCCGCGCGGGCCGCGGACACCGCGCACGGTCTCGCCCCGGTGCTCACCGCGCGGCTCAGCCACGCGGTGGCCGCGCTGCTGCCGGCCGCGGCGGGCGAGCCGGAGCCACGCCCGGGCATCGACGTCGAACCGGCCGCCCCCCACACCCTCGGTCAGCGCCTGCGCTCGGCGGGCAGCGCCCTGAACGACCGGGCGGCGCTCGCCTACAACCAGCGCCACCGCACCGCCCAGGAGCGCCCTCCGCATACCTGACGCACCCCCAGGAGGGCGGCTGCGTACCGGTGTCCGTGAGACAGGCAGGCATGAGATGCGCGTAAGGGGACATCCGGGAAGGGAGTCGTTGAAGAACAAGGGAGCCCCCCGCACATGATCACTCCCCATCCCCGGATCCTGCGTGCGCTGCTGTCCCGGTACGCGGAGGCGTGTGTCCGGATGCTCGAGGACGACACCGCCGCGACCCGGCACGTCCTGGAGGACGTGTCGTACACGCTGTGCGTCACCACCGGGACCTCGGACGTGAAGGAAGCGCTGGCGAAGGCGGACGCCATGCTGGCCGAGGAGCGGTCGGGTACGGCCGCCGGCCGGTCCTGCAGGGGCCAGGCCGACCAGACGCTGGTCGCCTGAGACCGGCCCCGCAGGCCCCCGCCACGCCTGCCAGCGCCGCCCCGGGAAATATGGGGGCGGCGCTGGCAGGCGTGGCGGGGGCCCGGAAATTCTTTCCGCGGGCGCTTTTCGACCGGGGCCGCGCGCGCCTTTTTCCTGTTCTTGTGCCGCTCCCCCTCCCCCCATTCTCCGGCCGCGCGTTCACCGGCCACCGGCGGGAATTTTTTTAATCTTCCGTCGCACGGTTTGGAAGCGGGCTTTCGGGTCACGAGTGCTGATGCCGAATCCGTCGAGTGATTCACAGGAGTTGAGCGTAATGTCGGGCAATGAGAAGGCTCAGGCCAAGACCGAGCAGGCCAAGGGCAAGGTCAAGGAAGCCGCGGGCGACGCCGTCGGCAACGAGCGTCTGAGCGGTGAGGGACGTGCCGACCAGGCCAAGGGCGACGCCCGGCAGGCCAAGGAGAAGGTCAAGGACGTCTTCAAGGACTGACGTCCGCGACCGCACAGCGCTGCGGGGCCGCCAGGATTTCCTGGCGGCCCCGCAGCGCTGTGCGGAGCGCCTACGGCGCGGTGTCCTCGTCGGCCAGGCCGGCCCGGAGCTTGTGCACGATCTTCGCCAGGAGGCGGGAGACGTGCATCTGGGAGACGCCCAGCTCGGCCCCGATCTGGGACTGGGTCATCTCCAGGCCGAAGCGCATGTCCACGACGCGGCGCTCCCGCTCGTCCAGGGTGCGCATCAGCGGGGCGAGGGCGTGCAGGTACTCGATCTTCTCCAGCGCGGGATCCTCCGCGCCGAGGAGGTCGGCGAGGCCGCGGCTCTCCGTGGCCCCGGGGTTCTCCGCCGCGCCGGGGGCGGTGTCCAGGGAGCCGGCGGTGTAGCCGTTGGCCGCGACCAGCCCCTCGACGACCTCTTTCTCGCTCAGCTCCAGGTGCCCGGCGAGTTCCCTCACGGTGGGTTCGCGGCCCAGGTCCAGGGCGAGCCGTTCCTCGCACCTGGATATCTCGCCGCGCAGCTGCTGCAGCCGGCGCGGGACGTGGACGGCCCAGGTGGTGTCGCGGAAGTAGCGCTTGATCTCGCCCACGATGTAGGGCACGGCGAAGGAGGTGAACTCGGTCTCGCGGGAGAGGTCGAAGCGGTCGATCGCCTTGATGAGGCCGACCGTGCCGACCTGGATGATGTCCTCCATCTCGCCGTTGCCGCGGTTGCGGAAGCGGCGGGCGGCGAAATGCACCAGGGAGAGGTTCATCTCGATGAGGGTGTTGCGCGCGTACTGGTACTCCCGGGTGCCCTCCTCCAGGACCCGCAGCCGGTCGAAGAACACCTTCGACAGGGCGCGGGCGTCACGCGGAGCGACCTTTCCGGCGTCCTCGATCCAGGGCAGCGTTTCCGCTGCCTCCGACGTCAGCGACCCCGTTCGCTCCGTCGTCTCCTTCATCAGGTGTTTCCTTCCGCTTGTTCCAGGGATGATGCGAGCAGCGAATTCCCCGGTTCGGGCGGGCCATGCACATATTCCGGGCAGCTCCCCGGCGGTTGCCCACGCCTTGGGGGACGGTTGCCAAGTGGGAGACGAAGGAGGATGGTTGCCGTACGGCAATTTTTTTTCTATGAGGCTATGAGGTGAGGGGTTCGCCCAGCGGATCCCCTTTGATTTGGTGACTTCCACCAACGCGGAAAACAGCACCGGCACCCGGGAAGGACCGCTGTGGAGCGGCTCCCCCCATCCCCTCCTGGCCGCTGATTCCCAGGGCACCCTCCTCCAGGTCAACGCGGCGGCCTCGACGCTGCTGCCCCGGGCGCGGCCCGGCGCCCCCATGGCCGACGCCGTCCCCGGCTGGCTGTCCTCGGCGCACGCCGCCCTGCACCGGCCCCGCCGGCCCGGCGCGGAGCGGTCCGGCGTGACGGGGTCCGGCGCGGTGTCGGGCGAGATACAGGGGCGCGCCTTCGAGGCGCACCCCACCGTCCAGGACGACGGCACGGTGCTGTGGTGGCTGGTCGACGCCACCGACCACCACCGGGTCGGGGAAGCGCTGCGCCTGGAGCGCGAGCGCACCGCCTTCCTGGGCAGGGCCTCCACCGCGCTGCTCTCCTCCCTCAACCTCGACCGCTGCATGGACGTCACCGCCCGGATGGCCGCGGAGTACCTCGCGGACGCCGCGTTGGTCGTCGCACCCCCGCGCGGCAGCCGGCTGCCGGTGGTGACCTGTCTGCGCGGCGGAAGCCCGGCCGCCTCTCTCCCCGGCGTCGACCCGCACGAGGTGCCGGGCCTGGGCGAGGCGCTGCAGGGCTTCCCGGCGGCGTCCACCCGCTGGATCGACCCCGCCACGGCCCCCGACTGGATCGTGCCCGCGGGGTTCGGGCCCGTCGGTCCGATCGTGATCACCCCCCTGCCCGGGCACGGTGTGCCGGCCGGCGCGCTGATCCTGCTGCGGCGCGCGGGCGGCGAGGCCTTCACCGGGGAGGAGGAGAGTTTCGCCCGGCTGTTCGCGGCCCGGGCCGGGGCGGCGATGTCCGCAGCCCGCCTGTACGCGGATCAGTCGGCCATCACCGACGTCCTGATGCGGGAGCTGCTGCCGCCCGCCCTCCACCAGGTGGGCGGGGTGGATTTCGCGGGCGGCTACCGCCCCTCGCAGGACGACCACCGCATCGGCGGGGACTTCTACGACGTCCATCCCGGCGCCACCGAAGGCGATCCGTCCCTGGTGGTACTGGGGGACGTGTGCGGCAAGGGGCTGGAAGCCGCCGCGCTGACGGGCAAGATCCGTAACACCCTGCACGCCCTGCTCCCCCTGGCCGAGGACCACCAGCGGGTGCTGAGCCTGCTGAACAAGGCCCTGCTCAGCTCCCGCCAGACCCGCTTCGCCACCCTGGTCCTCGCCTCCGCCGTACGGGAGGGCGGTTCGGTACGGATGCGGGTGACGAGCGCGGGCCACCCCGCCCCGCTGATCGTGCGGGCCGGCGGCGTGGTGGAGGAGGCCGACACCCACGGCACCCTGGTCGGGGTCCTTCCCGACATCCGCACCGCCGGCGCCGACCTCCTCCTCGCGCCGGGCGAGAGCTGCGTGCTGTACACGGACGGGATCACCGAGGCCCGCGGCGGCCCGATGGGCGACACCATGTTCGGTGAGGAGCGGCTGCGGCGGGCTCTGGCCCAGTGCGCGGGCCTGCCCGGCGAAAGCATCGTGGAGCACGTCCAGATGCTCGCCGCGCAGTGGGTGGGCAAGGGGCACCACGACGACATGGCCCTCGTGGTGGTCTCCGCGCCGCACACCCATCACCTCAGGGCGGTGAACGGCCGCACCCGGGGCAGATTCACCGCATGACCACCGTCCACCCCGCCCCTTCCCCCGCGTCAGGGACCGCGATGAGCGGCCTCGGCGAGCAGCGGCGGCTGCGGCTGACGTCCCTCGGCACCGGCACCACCGTGCGGCTGGGCCTGCGCGGCGACCTCGACCACGACAGCGCCGGCCTCCTCCTGGAGGCCGTCACCGGTGAGCTGGCCGCCCGTCCGGGACTGCGCGCCCTGCGCCTGGGCTGCGCGGGGCTCGGCTTCGTCGACTCGATGGGCCTGTCGATCCTGCTGATGGTCCGCCGCCGCACCGACGAAGCGGACGTGGCGCTGTATCTGGAGGAGCGCACCCCCGCACTGGACCGGCTGCTCGCCCTCACCGGCACCCTGGAGTACCTCACGGCGCCGCCCGCCGGCGCGGGCGGCTTTCCCGCGGCGGCCGGGGTGGCCGCCCGGCACGACAGCGCCTGACCGGCGGAGCCGGGCCCTGCGGGTCCTGCCGGGCGAGGGGACGGGGGCGGTCTCTCCGGGGGCGGGGGCGACCGGTTCAGTTGCTGTCATCACGCTTCTCGCGCCGTTCGGCCTCTTCCGCCGCTTCTTCCTCTGCCTCCTCCTTGGCCTCCTTCTCCGCCTCCTCCTCCTCGTCGACGTCCTCGCCCTCCGCCTGCGAGGGCGTCGTACGCGGGACGTCGCGGCCCCGGGTCTCCTCGGGGCCTTCCGTGGGCGCGGCTTCCTGCCGTTCGCCCTCCGCCTGGGACGGGGTCTGCTCGCTCATGCCGGGCCTCGCTGTGGGTAGCTGCGGTCTTCCGCAAGGGGCGTGTCCGCGCACGGGGCGCGCGCGAGCGGTCTCCCCGGCTCGTCCGGGTGGCGCCGGGTACCCCCTCGCCGGCGGTCCCACACCGTCCCCGCGGGGCCGTGGAGCGGTCCGGCGGGGAGGTGGGTCTTCGCGCCGCGAACGCCACATGGCCCCCCGCCATCAGGGGTACCCGTCGCCTCCCGTGCTTAGGACGGCAGGTACGAGGAGGGCCGGCGGCAGCCGGTCCGTCACCCTCACGCTCCGGATGTGATCCCCCGTGCCCAAGCCAGTCACGCTCACCGAACTCCATCCCCACCGCGTCACCACCCTGCGCCACCGCGCGCAGATGGTCCGCGACGCCCAGCCTCCCGTCTCCCTCGACCTGGAGCTGTGCTACACCTCGCTGGACCCCTTCGCCGTCCGCATCGGACTGCGGGCGGAGGACGCCTGCGTCCACTGGTCCCTGTCGCGGGAGACGCTGCTGCTGGGCCTGCGCCGCCACGAGGGAATCGGCGACGTCGCCGCGTGGCCCGTCCACCAGCCGGGCGGCCCCGGATGGCTGCGCATCCGGCTGGGGCCGCTCAGGGGCTGTGCCGTCTTCCAGACGGAACGGGACGTGATCTCCGACTGGCTCGACGTCACCCTGCGGCTGGTCCCCCAGGAGACGGAGGGCGACTACCTGCCCTGGGACACCTTCCTGGCGTCCCTGCTCGACCACAACTGAGCCGCCCCGCCCCTTCCCCTCCGCCCCGTGGGCGCGAGGGCGAGGTCCCCCCGCCCGCAGTAGGCGTCAAGGTGTGAAAGCGACTGCCGTGGGAACCCCGTGAATTCCGGACCGGGCCGTCGGGACCACGGCGGCCGGCCGAGACGGCTCCGCTCACCGGGCGCCCGTGCGGTGCCCGCTCCCCGCCCGTCCCGTCTGTCCTCCCCCCGTCCCCCTCACCCAGCTCCCGCCGCCCTCCGCAGCACCAGACGGCCCCACGTCGGCCGCTACGGCCCGCGAGCGCGGACAGAAGGACGTCCCATGACTGACGCCGTGTTCCCCATGCCCTGGCGCCGCGCCCTGGTGACCGGCGGCGCCGGCTTCATCGGCAGTCACCTCTGCGAGCGTCTGCTGGGTTCAGGCGTCGAAGTCGACTGCGCCGACAACCTGTGCTCGGGCTCGCGCGAGAACATCGCCGCGCTGGCCGGCCACGCCGGATTCAGGTTCGTCGAGTGCGACGTGTCTGCCCCCGGCTGCCGGCACCGGCTGCGGGGCCCCTACGACCTGGTGCTGCACTTCGCCTGCCCCGCCTCACCGGCCGACTACCTGCGCCTGCCGCTGGAGACCCTCGACGCCGGCAGCCTGGGCACCCGCTCCCTGCTCGCCGTCGCGGAACGGGACGCCGCCCGCTTCCTGCTCGCCTCGACCTCCGAGGTCTACGGCGACCCCCTGGTCCATCCCCAGCGCGAGGACTACTGGGGCAACGTCAACCCCGTGGGCCCGCGCAGCGTCTACGACGAGTCCAAGCGGTTCGCCGAGGCGCTGGTCACCGCCCACGTGCGGGCGCGGGACGCCGACGCGGGCATCGTGCGCCTGTTCAACACCTACGGCCCGCGGATGCGCGCCGACGACGGCCGCGCCGTACCCACCTTCGTCCGCCAGGCCCTGGACGGCGCACCCCTGACGGTGGCCGGCGACGGCAGCCAGACACGGTCGCTGTGCTACGTGGACGACACGGTCGAGGGGATCCTGCTGGTCGCCGCGAGCCGCTCGGTGCGCCCCGTCAACATCGGCGGAACCGACGAGATCACCGTCCGCGACCTCGCCCGCCGCGTGGTGGAACTGACCGGCTCCCGCTCCCCCGTCGAGTTCGTCCCCCGCCCCACCGACGATCCGCAGCGGCGCCGCCCCGACACCCGGCTCGCCCGCGAACTGCTGAGCTGGGAGCCCCGGGTGCCGTGGAAGGAAGGGCTCAAGCAGACCATCGACCACTTCGTCAGGGCGCGGCGCACGCGCGAGCCCGCCCAGCGGGTGTGAGCCGGCCGCCCCGGGCCCCCCGCCCGCCGCCCTCACGCCGCCACGGAGGCATCCATGCGCGTCCTGGGAATCAACGCCCTCTTCCACGATCCCGCCGCCGCCCTGCTCGTCGACGGCGCGATCGTGGCAGCCGCCGAGGAGGAGCGGTTCAGCCGCCGCAAACACGGCAAGCGGCCCCTGCCCTTCTCCGCGTGGGAGCTGCCCGAACTGTCCGCCCGCTGGTGCCTGCGGCAGGCCGGGCTGGACCCGGCCGACCTGGACGCGGTCGCCTACTCCTACGATCCCGCGCTCGCCCGCCCCGCCGGCGAACTGGGCCTGCACGACCCCTTCGACCACCTGCGCCAGGAGTACGCGCGCCGCGCCCCGCAGTTCCTCGCCGAGGCCCTGCCCGGACTGGACCCGGCCAAGGTCCGTTTCGTCGCCCACCATGTCGCCCACGCCGCCTCCGCCGGCCAGGCCTCCCCCTACCCGGACTGCGCCGTCCTGGTCCTGGACGGCCGCGGCGAATGCGGCTCCCACCTGGCCGGCCGCTACACCGACCGGGAACTCACCGTGCTGGCGGCCCAGCGACTGCCCGACTCCCTGGGCCTGTTCTACGAGGACCTCACCCAGCACCTGGGATTCCTGCGCAGCAACGACGAGTTCAAGGTGATGGCGCTGGCCTCCTACGGCGAGCCGCGGCTGGCCGGCCGGCTGCGGGAGTACGTCCACGCGGACGGCGCCGGGGGTTTCCGGGCCCGGCCCGTGCCCTGGTCCTCGCTGGTGCCCGCGCGCGGGGCGGGCGATCCCTGGACGCGGGAGCACGCCGACGCGGCGGCCAGCGCGCAGCTGTGCGTGGAGGAGGTCCTCCTCGGCCTGGCGCGCTGGCTGCACGAGCACACCGGCGGTGAGGTCCTCACCCTCGCGGGCGGGGTGGCGCTCAACTGCGTGGCCAACACCCGGCTGTACCGGGAGGGGCCCTTCCGGCGGGTCTGGGTGCAGCCGGCGGCCGGGGACGCGGGCACCGCCCTGGGGGCCGCGCTGCACGTCGCCCACGAGAAGGAGGCGGTGGAGGCGATGGGGACCGCCGCCCTGGGACGCGGCTGGAGCGACGAGGAGCTGCGCGGCTGGCTGGAGCGCGCGGCCGTCCCCTACGAGGAGCCCGAGGACATCGCCGAGACGGTCGCCGAGGAGCTGGCCCGGGACGGTGTGGTGGCCTGGTTCCAGGGCCGCAGCGAGTTCGGGCCGCGCGCGCTGGGGCACCGGTCGCTGCTGGCCCATCCCGGCCATGTCGCGAACCTGGAGCGGCTCAACGCCGTCAAGGGGCGCGAGGAGTTCCGCCCGGTCGCCCCGATGGTCCTGCGGGAGCGGGCCGCGGAGCTGTTCGAGGGGCCGCTGCCCAGCCCGTACATGCTGTTCGTGCACGAGGTCGCGGCCGGCTGGCGCGAGCGGATCCCGGCCGTCGTCCACGTGGACGGCACCGCCCGCATCCAGACCGTGGACCGCGGCACCGAACCGCTGGTGGCGCGGATGATCGAGGGTTTCGAACGGCGTACGGGGCTGCCCGTCGTCGTCAACACCAGCCTCAACACGGCCGGCCGGCCGATGGTCGACGATCCGCGCGACGCCTTGGAGTGCTTCGGGTCCGCCCCGGTGGACCTGCTGGCCCTGGGCCCGTTCGCGGTCCGGCGCAAGAAGGTGTTCGCATGAGCGGCCCCCTCGCCTACGCCGTCGTCGTCCCCACGATCGGACGTGCCTGTCTGGAGGAGTGTCTGAGCGCCCTCGGCGCGGCCACGGCCTGCCATCCGCCCCAGGAGGTCGTCGTGGTCGACGACCGGCCCGGGCCGGCCCGGGAGCTGTCCGTGCGGGCCGCGGGTGCGCTGTACGGGCGGGTGCGCACGCTGCGCAGCGGCGGCCGGGGCCCCGCCGCCGCGCGCAACACCGGCTGGCGTACGGTCACCGCGCCCTGGACCGTCTTCCTCGACGACGACGTCCAGGTCCTGCCCGACTGGTCGCACCGCCTGGCCCAGGACCTGCGGTCCGTCGACGCGGCCACCGGCGGCGTCCAGGGCCGGCTGGCCGTCCCGCTGCCCGCCGGCCGCAGGCCGACCGACTGGGAGCGGGGAACGGCCGGACTGGAGAGCGCCGCCTGGGCCACCGCCGACATGGCCTACCGGACGGCCGTACTGGCGGCCGTGGACGGCTTCGACGAGCGGTTCCCGCGGGCCTTCCGGGAGGACGCCGACCTGGCGCTGCGGGTGCGGGGCGCGGGCTGGACCCTGCGCCAGGGACGGCGCGGGACCCGCCATCCGGTGCGTGCGGCCGACCGCTGGGTGTCGGTGCGGGCCCAGCGCGGCAACGCCGACGACGCCCTGATGAACCGGTTGCACGGCCGTGACTGGTGGGCGCGCGCCCAGGCACCCCGGGGGCGGTTTCCCGCTCACCTCCTGGTGACGGGCGCGGCGCTGGCCGGGTTCGGCTGCGCTCTCGCCGGCCGGCGCCGGGCCGCGGCAGCCGCCATGGCCCTGTGGGCGCTGGGGACGGCCGAGTTCGCCCTGGCGCGCATCCGGCCGGGCCCGCGGACCGCCGGGGAGGTCACCACCATGCTCGCCACCAGCGTGGTCATCCCGCCGCTGGCGGTCCGTCACCGGCTCGACGGCGCGATACGCCACCGGCGTGCCCTGCCTGTCGGCGCCGGACCCGGGGGCGCCGAGGCCGTACTGAGGAACGCGCCGTGAACGGCCCCACCAGAAGGCCCGAGCACCCCGCCACCGGACCGAGGACCACACCGGACACGGCAACGGCGGCCGTGCCGACGGACACGGCGGCGGCTCAGGCGGTGTCGGCGGACGCGGCGGCGCAGACCGGGCCCGCGCTCGCGGCGACGGCGGCCGTGCCGACGGACGCGGCGGCGCACGCCGGGACGGCCGACGCGGCGGCGCAGACCGGGCCAGCCGACGCGGCGACGGTGGCCGTGCCGGCAGACACCGCAGCGCAGGCGGTGTCGGCGATCGCGGCGGTTCAGGCGGTGTCGGCGGACGCGGTGGCGCAGACCGGGGCGGCGGAGGCGGTGGCGGACGCCGGGAGGGAGATCGCGGTGGCGCACGCCGGGTCGGATGGTTCCGGATGTCGTCGGCCCTGGGCCGGCCGGCCGGCCGCCGTTCTCTTCGACCGGGACGGCACCCTGATCGAGGACGTCCCCTACAACGGCGACCCCGCCCTGGTCCGGCTGCTGCCGGCGGCCCGGCCGGCCCTGGAGCTGCTGCGCGCGGCGGGGGTGGCGACGGGGGTGGTCAGCAACCAGTCGGGCATCGGCCGGGGCCGGCTCACCCACGCCGACGTGCGGCGCGTCAACGCCCGCGCCGACGCCCTGCTGGGCGGCCTCGGTGTCTGGGTGTACTGCCCGCACCTTCCCCGGGACGGCTGCGGGTGCCGCAAGCCGCGGCCGGGCCTGGTGCGGGAGGCGGCCCGGCGGCTGGGGGTGGCGCCGCGGGAGTGCGTGGTGGTCGGCGACATCGCCGCCGATGTGGGCGCCGCCCGGGCCGCGGGCGCCCGCGGGGTCCTCGTCCCCACCGCGGCGACCCGGCCCGAGGAGGTCCGCGCGGCGCCCTGCACCGCCCCCGACCTGCTCACCGCGGTCCGCCGGCTGCTCGCGCGGGAGCGCGGGAGCCTGTCGTGAAGGCGCTCGTGGTCCGGCTGGACAGCTTCGGTGACGTTCTGCTCGCCGGGCCCGCCGTCCGTGCGGTCGCCGCGCACTGCGATCGGGTGACGGTGCTGTGCGGGCCGCTCGGCGAACCCGCCGCGCGGCTGCTGCCCGGCGTCGGCGACATCCTCGTATGGCAGGCGCCGTGGGAGGGGGTGGCCCCGCCCGCCGTGGAGGAGGCGGACGTCGGCGCGCTCGTGGAACGGCTGCGGGCCGAGGCGTTCGACGTGGCCCTGGTCCTGACCTCCTTCCACCAGAGCCCGCTGCCCACGGCCCTGCTGCTGCGGCTGGCCGGTGTCCCCCGCATCGGCGCCGACAGCAGCGACCACGCCGGGCGCCTGCTCGACGTACGCCACCGGCGGCTGCCGGGCCGGCACGAGACGGAGGCGGCACTGGACACCGCCGCCGCCCTGGGGTTCCCGCCGCGTCCGGGGGACGACGGCCGGCTGCGCGTGCTGCCCTCGCCGGACACCGTCTCCCTCACCGGCAACGGCCCCTACCTCGTCGTCCACCCCGGTGCCAGCGCGCCCGCCCGTGCCTGGAGCCCCGGCCGCTGCGCCGAGGCCGCCGCCCTCCTGGCCGAGGCGGGTCACCGGGTGGTGGTCACCGGGGGGCCCGGCGAGCGGGAGCTGACCCGGCGGGTGAGCGGGGAGTGGGCGGTGGACCTCGGTGGCCGGACCCCTCCGGCCACCCTGGCCGGCGTGCTGCGTACGGCCGACGTCGTGGTCAGCGGCAACACCGGTCCCGCCCATCTGGCCGCGGCGGTCGCCACCCCTGTGGTGTCCCTGTTCGCCCCGGTCGTCCCGGCCGGCCGGTGGGCGCCCTACGGCGTGCCGAGCATCCTGCTGGGCGACCAGGGCGCGCCGTGCGCGGACAGCAGGGCCCGGCGCTGTCCCGTACCGGGCCATCCCTGCCTGGACGGCGTCACCGCGCAGGACGTCGTGCAGGCGGTGCGGAAACTGCTCAAGGAGTGCACATGAACATCCTCGTCTGGCATGTCCACGGATCCTGGCTCACCTCGTTCGTCCAGGGGCCGTACACCTTCCTGGTGCCGGTGACCCCGGAGCGCGGACCGGACGGACGGGGCCGGGCGAGAACCTGGCGGTGGCCGCCGACGGTGCGGGAGGTGACCCCCGCCGGACTGGCCCGCACCGACATCGATCTCATGGTGCTGCAACGCCCGCACGAGCTCGACCTCGCCCGGCGGTGGACGGGCCGCCGCCCGGGCCGGGACGTGCCGGCCGTGTACGTGGAGCACAACAGCCCGCACGGCTCCCCCGTGGACAGCCGCCACCCGCTCGCCGGCCGCGACGACATCCCGCTCGTGCACGTCACCCACTTCAACCGGCTGATGTGGGACAACGGCCGCGCCCCGACCGAGGTGATCGAGCACGGCATCATCGACCCCGGACACCTGTGGAGCGGGGAGGAGCCTCGCGCGGCGGTGGTCGTCAACGAGCCGGTGCGGCGGGGCCGTACGACGGGGACGGACCTGCTGGCGCGGTTCGCGCGCGCCGTGCCGCTGGACGTCTTCGGCATGCGCACCCCCGGACTCGCCGGCCACCTCGGGCTGCCGGCGAGCCGCTGCCGCGGCCGGGACCTGCCGCAGGGCGAGCTGCACCCGGCCATGGCCCGCGACCGCCTCTACCTCCACCCCGTGCGGTGGACCTCGCTGGGGCTGTCCCTGCTGGAGGCCATGTTCCTGGGGATGCCGGTGGTGGCACTGGACACCACCGAGACCCGTGAGGCCGTACCGGCCGGCGCCGGGGTGGTCTCCAACCGCTTCGAGGTGCTGGAGGAGGCGGTCCGCGGATTCCTCGCCGATCCCGTCCACGCCCGGCGCACAGGGGAGGCCGCCAGGGCCGCGGCACAGGCCCGCTACGGAGAACCCCGTTTCCGGGACGACTGGGAACGCCTGATCAAGGAGGTCATCCGATGAGCCGCCCCACTCGCCCGCCGGCCGGCCGTGTCGCCATGGTCTCCGAGCACGCCAGTCCGCTGGCCGAGCTCGGCGGCCCGGACGCCGGCGGCCAGAACGTCTACGTGGCCCAGCTCGCCGCGCAGCTGGCCCGCCGGGGTCACGAGGTCGTCGTCTACACCCGCCGGGACGACCCCCGGCTGCCGCCCCGGGTCCTCACCGCCGACGGCGTGCAGGTCGTGCACGTGCCCGCCGGGCCGCCGGCGCCGGTCCCCAAGGACGAACTGCTGCCCTACATGGCGGAGTTCGGTGACTGGCTGGCGGCCGAGTGGGCGAGCGGGCCGCCCGACGTGGTGCACGCCCACTTCTGGATGTCGGGGATGGCGGCGTTGGCCGGCGCCCGCGGCCTCGGGGTGCCCGTGGTGCAGACGTACCACGCGCTGGGCACGGTGAAGAAGCGGTACCAGGGAGAGGCGGACTCCAGTCCGGCCCAGCGGATCGCCATCGAGACGGCGGTGGGGCGGGAGTGCGCCGGCATCATCGCCACCTGCCAGGACGAGGTGGCCGAACTCCTCGCCATGGGCCTGCCCCGGCGCCACCTCCACGTGGTGCCGTGCGGAGTGGACCCCGCACAGTTCACCGCGCTGCCCGCGCCCCGCCGGGCCGGGCCGCCGCGGCTGCTGACCGTGGGCCGGCTCGTGCCCCGCAAGGGCTTCGACCGGGCCATCCGGGCCGTCGCCGGCCTGCCCGGCGCGCGCCTGCTCATCGCCGGCGGTCCCGAACCCGCCCTGCTGCTGGGCGAACCGGAGGCGGAACGGCTGTATGCCACCGCCGAGGAGTACGGGGTGGCGGACCGGGTGACGCTGCTGGGCGGCGTGGGCCGCGACCGTATGCCCGCCCTGATGTCGGACGCCGACCTGGTGCTGTCCGTTCCCCGCTACGAGCCGTTCGGCATCGTCCCGGTGGAGGCCATGGCCTGCCGCACCCCGGTGGTGGCCACCGCCGTCGGCGGGCAGCTCGACACCGTCGTCGACGGTGTCACCGGCGCCCTGGTCCCCGCCGACGGGGAGCACGACCTCGTCGCGGCCGTCCGCGGCCTGCTGGCGGACCCCGCCCGTCTCTCGCGCTGCGGCGCCGCCGGACGGCGGCGTGTCCTGGCCCGCTACACCTGGGACCGCGTGTCCGACGGGGTGAGCCGCGTGTACGGCGCCGTCTCCTGTGTCCCCTCGCTCTCGGGAGTCGTCCGATGAAACTCGCCACCGGTACCACCCACTGCGGGGACCTGATGAAGGCCCTCGAAGGATTCGGCGGCTATGCCGCACCCGTGCTGCAGCGGTGGGGAGACCTGCTCGCCGAACGCCTGACGGCGGGCGGCCGGCTCCTGGCCGCGGGCAACGGCGGCAGCGCCGCCCAGGCCCAGCACCTGACCGCCGAACTGGTCGGCCGCTACCGCGACGACCGCCCCCCGTTCTCCGCGCTCGCCCTGCACGCCGACACCTCCGCCACCACCGCCATCGCCAACGACTACGGCGTGCAGGAGATCTTCGCCCGGCAGGTCGCCGCCCACGGCCGCGGCGGTGACCTGCTGATCCTCCTGTCGACCAGCGGCGCCAGCGCCAACCTGGTGGCCGCCGCGCGGCAGGCGCACCGCGCCGGGGTGGGCGTCCTGGTCCTGACCGGGCCGGCGCCCAACCCGCTGGCGGGCGCCGCCGACGAGGCCCTCTGCGTGGAGGCGGCCGCCTCCGCCACCGTCCAGGAACTGCACCTCGTGGCCGTCCACATGCTCTGCGAGTCCTTCGACCGGGCCGTGGAGCCACGGCAGCCCGCCCTGGGCCGGTGGCCGGCCGTGAGCGGGGAGAGCCGCTCATGAGCGCCCCGGCGCCGCTGCTCGTCGTCGGTGACGCGCTGCTCGACCACGATCTGCGCGGCCGGGCCGACCGGCTGGCGCCCGACGCCCCCGTCCCGGTCCTCACCTCGGCGCACCGCACCAGCCGGCCCGGCGGCGCCGCGCTGGCGGCCTGTCTCGCCGCGGCCGGCGGCCGGCCCGTCACCCTGGTCACCGCGCTGGGGGACGACGAAGCCAGCGGGCTGCTGGAACGGCTGCTGGCCGGGCGCGTCCGCCTGGTGCGGCTGCCCCTGGCCGGCGCCCTGTCCAGCAAGACCCGCGTCATCGCGGGAGACACGCCCCTGCTGCGGCTGGACGACGGCGAGGGACGGGCCGGGCCCGCCACCGAGGAGGCCCGCCGGGCCGTCGCCGGGGCCGGCGCGATCCTGGTGGCCGACTACGGGCGCGGCACCGCCGACGCGCTGCGCGGCGCGCTGGCGTCCGCGGCCGGCCGGGTGCCCGTCGTCTGGGACCCCCATCCGCGCGGGAAGCCGCCGGTGCCGGGCGTGCGGCTGGCCACCCCCTCCGCGGCCGAGGCGCGGGCCTTCGCCGCCGGGCCCGCCGCCGGCCGCCCCCTGCGGCGGGCGGCGCGGGATGCCGACGCGCTGGTGCGCGCCTGGCGGGCGGCGTCGGTGGCGGTGACGATGGGCGGGCGGGGCGCGCTGCTCTCGCACGGGCAGACGCCGCTGCTCGTGCCGTCGGCCGCCACCGTCCAGGGCGATGCCTGCGGCGCCGGGGACCGCTTCGCGGCGACCGCGGCCGGCGTGCTGGCGGACGGCGGGCTGACCGAGACCGCCGTCCGCGCCGCGGTCCACGCCGCCACCCGCTACGTCGCCGAGGGCGGCGCCCGCACCCTGGACACCGTGGCGGACACCGCCCCCGACGCTGTCCCCGACACCGTGGCGGACACCGTGGCGCGGAGCGGGCCGCGTCCGGCGGGCGGGGGCGGACCGGCCGGTGAGGCGCTGCGTACCGCCGCCCGGGTGCGGGCGGCGGGCGGCACCGTCGTCGCCGCCGGCGGCTGCTTCGACCTGCTGCACGCCGGCCATGTCGCCCTCCTGCAAGCGGCCCGGCGCGCCGGGGACTGCCTGGTGGTGTGCGTGAACTCCGACGCGTCGGTGCGCCGGGGCAAGGGCGAGGGCCGGCCGCTGGTTCCGCTCGCCGACCGGGTGCGGGTGCTGCGGGCGCTGGAGTGCGTCGACGCGGTCGCCGTGTTCGAGGAGGACACCCCCGAGCGGCTGCTGGCCGACGTACGGCCGCACATCTGGGCCAAGGGCGGCGACTACGCGCTGGGCCGCCTGCCGGAGGCCGCGCTCGTGGAGAGCTGGGGCGGCCAGGTCGTCCTCCTGCCCTACCTCGACGGCCGCTCCACCACCGGCATCGCCGAACGCGCCGCCGCCGCCCCGCCGATGGAACGCGGGCCGAGGTGAGCGCGCTGCCGCCCCGCCCTCGGCTGCTGGTGCTGCGCGCGCTGGGCCTGGGCGACCTGCTCACCGCGGTACCCGCGCTGCGCGGCATCCGCCGGGCCTTTCCCGCGCACGAGATCGTGCTGGCGATGCCGGCGGCGCTGGGCGAGCTGGTGCCGGCCGTCGGCGCCGTCGACACCGTCCTGGCCGCCGAGGCACCCGGCCGCGCCGTACCGTCGCTGGCCGGGTGGGCCGGGCCCGCCCCCGACATCGCGATCGACCTGCACGGCAACGGGCCCGAGAGCCGCGACGCGCTGGCCGCTCTCGCCCCGCGCCGGCTGCTGGCCCACGCCCAGCCCGGTCCGCCGCCGGCCCGGCCCCCGGTGTGGCGCGCCGAGGAGCACGAACGCCACCGCTGGTGTTCCTTCCTGGCGGCCTACGGCATCACGGCCGACCCCGGCGACCTGCGGCTGCCGCCGCCCGAGGGGCCCTCCCCGGCGCCGGGGGCGGTGGTCGTCCACCCCGGGGCGCAGTCCGCGTCCCGGCGCTGGCCGGCCGAACGCTACTCGGCCCTGATCCGCCGGCTGCGCGCCGCGGGCCACCGGGTCGTCGTCACCGGAGGCCCCCGGGAGGACGCCCTGGTCCTGGACGTCGCCGCCTATGCGGAGCTGCCCCGGCAGGACGTGCTGCGCGGCGGTCTGCCGCCGGGCCGGCTGTCGGCGCTGATCGCCTACGCCCCGCTCCTGGTCAGCGGCGACACCGGCGTCGCCCACCTCGCCGTCGCCCACGCCACCCCTTCCGTCACGCTCTTCGGGCCGGTCTCGCCCCGCCGGTGGGGGCCGCCCCCCTCCCCGCGCCACACCGCCCTGTGGGTCCCCGGCCCGCCCGGCGACCCGCACGGCACCCTCCCCGACCCGCTGCTGCTGCGTATCGGCGTCGAGGAGACCGCCGCCGCGGCGCTGCGCCTGCTCCCGCCCCACCCGGCCCCCGCACCAGGAGGAACGCGGGAGGCACCCCGGACGACAGCCCAGGGGACAGCCCAGGGGAAAGGAGAAGCACCCGGTGTCTTCTCGGCCCGGCCCTGACCCCGCCCCCGCCCGCACCGCCGCCCCGGACGGCCGGATCACGGTCGCGATGATCACCCGGGACCGGAGCGCCGCCGTCCTGCGCACCCTCGGCGTCCTCGCCGCGCTCCCGGAACGTCCCCCCGTCATCGTCGTCGACAACAGCTGTGACGACTCCACCCTCACCGCCCTGCGCGGCCGTCCGCCGGCCACCCGCCTCCTGCGGGCCCGCCGCAACACCGGCGCCCTGGGCCGCAACCTCGCGGTGCGGCAGGCCCGCACGCCCTACGTGGCGTTCAGCGACGACGACTCCTGGTGGGCCCCGGGCGCGCTGCGCCAGGCGGCCGACCTCCTTCAGGCCCATCCGCGTCTGGGGCTGGTGGCCGCCCGCACCCTGGTCGGCCCCGAGCGGAGCGAGGACCCCTTCAACTCCGTGCTGGCCGCCTCCCCGCTGCCCCGCCGCCCCGACCTGCCGGGCCGTCCGGTGCTGGGCTTCCTGGGCTGCGCCTGCGTGGTGCGCCGCGAGGCCTTCCTCCAGGCGGGCGGCTACCACCCGCTGCTGTTCTTCGGCGGCGAGGAGACCCTGCTCGCCTACGACCTCGCCGCCGGCGGCTGGGGTGTCACCTACGTCCCCTCCCTCACCGCCCACCACCATCCCGAGCCCGGCGGCCGCGCCCACCGCGGCCACCAGCTGTTGCGCAACGAGGTGCTGACGCTGTGGCTGCGGCGCCCCCTGCCGGTCGCGCTCGGCGCCACCGCGCGCCTCGCGGCCGGCGCGGCCACCGGTGAACCCGGCGCGCGCCGGGCCCTGCGCGAGGTGATCGCGCGCCTTCCCGCCGCCCTCGCCCGGCGCAGGCCGCTGCCGCCGCACGTGGAGAGCGCGGCCCGGCTGCTGGACCCGCCCGCCCGCTCCGGGCCACCGGGGAAGGGTCCGCGATGACCGGGCACCCGGCAGCCGGCGGCGGCCCGGACGGCCGTACCAGCGTGGTGGTGATCACCCACAACCGCCGCACCGAACTGCTGCGCACCCTCGCCCTGCTGCGCGGCCTGCCCGAGCGGCCGCCGGTGATCGTCACCGACAACGCCTCCCGTGACGGTACGGCCGCCGCGGTCCGGCGCGACTTCCCCGAGGTCCGGCTCCTGCAGCCCGGCAGGAACCTGGGCGCGGTCGGGCGCAACCTGGGGGTGCGCCAGGTGCGGACGCCCTACGTGGCCTTCTGCGACGACGACACCTGGTGGGAGCCCGGCAGTCTGCGCGCGGCGGCCGACCTGCTCGACGGGCGGCCCCGGCTCGCCGCCGTCACCGCCCGTATCGTCGTGGAGCCCTGCGGCACCGAGGACCCCGTCGTCGCGGAGCTGCGGGACTCACCGCTGCGGGGGCCCGGCTGGCTGCCGGGACCGGCCCTGGGTTCCTTCCTCGCCGCCGCCACCGTGCTGCGCACCGACGCCTTCCGCGGCGCGGGCGGATTCCACCCCGGGCTGTGGCTGGGCGGTGAGGAGGAACTGCTCGCCACCGATCTGCTGCGGCAGGGCTGGTGGATGAGTTACGCGGCCGGTCTGACCGTCCACCACCAGGCCTCCGTACTGCGCGACAGCACCGCGCGCAGGGTCCTGGGGCTGCGCAACACGCTCTGGTTCACCTGGCTGCGCCGGCCGCTGCTGCCGGCCCTGCTGCGCACGGCCCAGCTGATGGCCACCGTCCCCCGCGACACCGCCTCGCTGCGCGCCTTCAGACAGGCGGCGGCCGGCCTGCCCTGGGTCCTGCGGCAGCGCGACCCGGTGCCCGCGGAGCTCGAACAGCGCCTGGCCGCACTGCAACGGGCCCGGCGCACCTCCACCGCCCGCAGCTACGTCGGCTGACCGGCGCCGGGGCGGGAAGGCGCGGCGCCCAGGGCTGTCCCCGGGGCCGGAGCCGGCCGCCCACACGCCGAAGAGCACGGCCGCCGCGGCGAACGCCCTGGCGGCGGTCGGCGCGGGACGCCCAGGCATGGGTGTGCGGAGCGGGGTTATCCCCACTGGTATGGCTGGAATATCAGATGCTGCCGCGCCGGACGGGCAGCGCCGTTCACCCGACCCTGCTGAACCGGCACAGACGCCGGGCCCGGACGAGGAGGTGCGGCGCCGGGCCCCGGACGAGCCCAGCGCCCTGCCCAAACGGTCCTGGTGGGCGGTGCTGAAGGGGACAGTGACGGAGTTCAAGGACGATGAGCTGGCCGACCGGGCGGCGGCCCTGACCTATTACGGCGTGCTGTCGCTGTTCCCGGCCCTGCTGGCCCTGGTGTCCCTGCTGGGGGTGGCCGGGCGGTCGGCGACCGACCAGGTGCTGGCCAACCTCAGGAAGCTGGCGCCCGGTTCGGCACGGGACATCATCAGCAACGCGGTGCAGCAGTTGCAGGAACGGGCCGGCATCGGCTCGGTGATGGCCGTGGTCGGCGTCGTCCTGGCGGTGTGGTCCGCCTCCGGCTATGTGGCGGCCTTCATCCGCGCCGCGAACGCCGTCTACGACATGCCGGAGGGCCGGCCGGTGTGGAAGGTGCTGCCGGTGCGGGTCGGGGTGACGGTGGTGCTCCTGGCCCTGGCGGTGGCCAGCGCGCTGATCGTGGTCTTCACCGGCGGCCTGGCGCGCCGGGCGGGCTCCGTCATCGGCATCGGCGACACGGCGCTGGCGGTGTGGACGTTCGCGAAGTGGCCGGTGCTGGTCGTCCTGGTCACGGTCATGATCGCGATCCTGTTCTGGGCGACACCGAACGTGAAGGGGCGCGGCTTCAAGTGGGTCACCCCCGGCAGTGTGGTGGCGCTGCTGATCTGGATGATCGCCTCGGCGGGATTCGCCCTCTACGTCGCCCAGTTCGCCTCCTACAACAAGACCTACGGCACGCTGGCCGGCGTGATCGTGTTCCTGGTGTGGCTGTGGATCAGCAATCTCGCGATCCTGCTCGGCCTGGAGTTCGACGCCGAGATGGCCCGCCAGCGCGCCATCGCCGGCGGCCTGCCGCCCCGGGAGGAGCCCTACGTCCCGCCCCGCGACACCCGCGCCTGGAACGAGGAGGACCGCCGGCGCCTGGAGTCCTGACCGGGCCCGCCGCGCGTGCCCCCGGGAAGAGGGGATCCCCTCTTCCCGGGGGCACGTGTCGCTTTCGCCCATTCGGGGGTACGCGGTGGTCACCGCGAAGGAGGGCGAGTCATGAACAAGACAGACCGGTATACGACCGGCGGCACTACCGGGCGCAGCGTGGCCGACGAGCCGGTCGGCGAGCTGGTGCAGCGCGCCTCGCAGCAGCTGACAGAGCTGGTACGGGGCGAGATGCGGCTGGCGCAGGCGGAGATGAAGGCCAAGGGCAGGCGGTACGGCAAGGGCGGCGGCCTCTTCGGCGGCGCGGGCCTGGCCGGCTTCCTGACCTTGCAGGCCCTGGTCGCCGCGGGCATCGCCGCGCTGGCCGTGCCGTTGCCGGTCTGGGCCGCGGCCCTGATCATGGCGGGAATCCTCGGCCTGATCACCGCCGTACTGGCGCTGACCGGGAAGAAGGAGGTCAGCCAGGCCGCCCCGCCCACCCCGGAGCAGACCATCGACAGTGTGAAGGCCGACGTGGCCGAGATCAAGGAGAGTGCCAAGCGATGACGCAGCAGCCCCACGACGAGCCCACCGCCGCCGGCACCGAGGAGCTGCGCGAGCAGATCGAGCGGACTCGCCACGAGCTGGGCGACACGGTCCAGGCGCTGGCCGACAAGACCGACGTCAAGGCCCGCGCGCAGGAGAAGGCCGCCGCGCTCAAGGAGCAGACGGCGGCGAAGGCGTCGGAGCTGACCGGGCAGGCCAGGGCGAAGGCCTCCGAGGCCTCGCAGGCGCTGCAGGACAAGCTGCCCGACGCGGTCAAGGAGAAGGCGGCCGTCGCCGCCGGGCAGGTGAAGGCCAAGGCATCCCAGGCGGAGCAGGTGTGGCAGGACAAGGCGCCTGAGCAGGTACGCAACAACCGCATCGCCCTGATCGCGGCGGCCGCGGCCCTGCTGGTCGCCTGCGTGCTGCTGCGCCGGAGGAAGAAGTAGGAAGGGCCCCTCATGAAGGCGTCCAAGACGGTCTACAAGCCGGTCGGTCTGGTACTCGGCGCGCTCAGCGGCGCGGTGGCCGGCGCGCTGTTCAAACAGGCGTGGAAGACGCTCGGCCACGACCGGGACGCACCCGACGCCACCGACGAGGACCGCGGCTGGAGCGAGGTGCTGGTGGCCGCCGTCCTTCAGGGCGCGCTCTTCGCGGGCGTGAAGGCGGCCGTCGACCGCGGCGGCGCGGCGGCCATCCGCCGCCTGACCGGCACCTGGCCCGGCTGACCCGCCCGCCGCGCCCTCTGGCCGGCCGGCTCCGGCGGCCGAGTGCCGGGGCCGGCGGCGGGCCGGCTCCCCGGACGCGGACAGCCGCACCCGCGAAGCCCGTGAGGGGCACCCGAAGTATCCGCACCCCACCCGCGCCGCGCCCCACCCACCGCCTGTCCGGTGCGGCGGGACGCGGCGCGGCGGTCACTCCCCGCGCGGCATCGTGGTCACTCCCCACACGGCGCGGCGCGGCGGTCACCCCGCACGGCCGACGGTGACTCTCCGCACGGGGACGGCGGTCCCTCCCCCACGCGGCACGGCACGGCGGTCAGCCGCACGGGGACAGCAGTCACTCCCCCAGTCACTCCCCTACGCGGCGCGGCGGTCACTCCTCGCGCCCCGCACGGGGACGGCGGTCACTCCCCGCGCGGGCGGGCCCGCATGCGGTCGGCACGGGGAGCGGGGGGCAGCAGGTCCGGGCCCGGAGTGGGCAGGCCGTAGAGGGCGTAGAGGCGGCGGCGGACCGGTTCGGCCGGGTACTGGTCGCCGTAGACGGCCATTTTGAAGATCACGCCTTCGAGGACGCTGCGCAGCAGGACCTCCTCCAGGGCCGGGTCCTCGGCGCCGCGGGCGGCGAACAGGGCGCGCAGGCCGTCCTCCAGGGCCGCGACCCGGGGCTCCTTGCGCGCTTCGGCCGCCGCGAAGAGCGGATGGGTGGCCGGGTTGACCACCAGGCTCAGGGTGATCCGCTGCACCGGCACGGTGGCGGCCGCCAGGGCCAGCACGCCGTCGATGATCGCGCCGAGGCGCCTGACGAGGGAACGCCGGAAAAGGCGGCCCGGGGCGGCCGTCAGGCGGGGAGGGGCGGGAGCAGGGCTCGGCGCACCACCAGGCTCTCCACCCCGAAGGACAGTTCGGTGGCCGTGGCGTCGGGAGGCGGGTGGTAACGGCCCGCGCAGACCGAGAGGTTGACGATCAGGTAGGCGTGCCAGCCCGATCCGACGCCGCGGCCGTCGGCGAAGACCCGCTCCCCGTTCAGGGTCCAGACCACGCTGCGCCGGCCGAACGTCACGCCCAGATCGACGACACCGCCGGGACGTACCGTCTCGTGCTGGACGTACCGCTGTCCCTGGCGCACATGGTTGGTGAGTTCCAGCAGGTCGGGGTTGTCCGGGTGGTACTCGAACACGTCCACCTCGTTGCCGCCGTCCCGCCACGTCCAGATGGCCGGCCAGGAACCCGTCAGCGCGGGCAGCCGCACCCGGGCGTCGAGGTGGTCCCCGGCGCGGACCAGGAAACCCTCCTCGCTCCCCTCCGTGGTGAGCAGGCCGGTGTCCCACAGGCCGTCCGCCCGGCGCGTGGCCCGGAAGGTGCCGCTGCGGGAGTAGGCCGGATCCGCGGTGAGGTGGTCGAGCTTGTTGTCGCCCGGGTTGGTGGGGCCGCCGTCGGGATAGGCCCAGGAACGGCCCGCGACCCACTGGCGCTCGGAGGTGAAGTCAGCGGTGAAGACGACAGCGCTCACACGCGCTCTCCCTCTGTGGCCGGGGGTGGCATCGCACGCCCGCCTCCTCCCCCCGCGGCCCGCCCGGCATGCGGTACGCACCGGCATCCACCGCCCAAACCATGCTCCCGGGTGACAGGCCCCGCCTGCGCCCCGCCGCCCCGCACCTCCCCTACCGGGCCCGGGGCCGAGCCGGACGCCGCGCCGTGCGGACCGGCCCGCCCTGCCCGCGGGCCGTACGGCGGTTCCGCCGGCGCTACTCGAAACCGTGGACGCGGCCCGCGTCGTGGGTGATGACGCCGGCGCTCATGAACGCGCTGATCAACGCGACCTGTTCGCGGGCCAGTTCGCGGGCCGGTCTGGGGTCCGACACGGTAAGGGAAGCCGCGAGCAGGACCGCCGCCGCGAGCGCGGCTCCCCGGCAGGAGTCGGCCCGACAGCGGGGAGGGGATGACGGGAGAGCGAGCCGGCTCCGGCCAGTCCTGTGGCGAGCAGCGGCAACGCCACCCCGGTCGTCTGGGTCCCCAACACGCTGCTGGTCTGGCCGACCAGGAGGAGCGCGAGGTTCCTCCTCTCCGCAACCGACAGCCCCGGTGCGGGCGGCCTGCTCAGCGGAGGCGTCCGGGTGGTCACACGCTCTCCATGCGCTGTTTCTTCGGCAGCGTGAAGATCCACGCCAGCGGGGCGCCCTTCTCGATGACGACCGGGGTGTCGATGTCCGACGGAATGGCCATGATGATGTTCATGGCGGCCCGGACGTGGGGTTCGCCGTCGATCAGTTCGTGGTCCCTGGCCGTCCCGTATTCCAGACCCGCCATCACCTCGGCGCCCACTCGCTCGTGTTCGAACCCGCGCCCAGGAATTCAGCGGAGAGGGCCGTACGGATTCTGCCCCCTACCACTTCCGTCGCGGTGCGGCGGACGCCGGACCCGGCGGAATTCCTGTACGCACGCCCCGATGATGTCGGGCCGCTGGAAATGAGTGTGCGGAGCGGGGAAATGGTTGTCGCGCACTGTTCCGCTCAGCGGACCGGTACCGAAAACCGGTGGAGCCGGCGCGGCGGGTGCCCCTACCGTCCGAGGGTGACCTGCCCGAGCCCCGTCGAGGGAGGCGCCGCGGCGCGCGGTTCCCGGGAGGGGAGCGCCGGCCGGCCAGGCATATGCCGAGGCCCGCGGCGCCGCCCCGGGGCGTGCCGTGCCCGGGTCCGGCCCTCGCGTGACCGGCGTCCGCGCCGTGCCGGGTCCGCTCGCCGGGGCCGCGCACGCCTGCCCTTTCGGCCCGCCTCCGCACGCCTGCGGCTCGCCGGGAGCGCCCGCGGCCGGTCCCGGCATACTGCACAGGAAGCGGGGCGGGCGTCACGTCCGCACGTGGAAAAACAGGGGGATGTACGTGAATCGGATACTTCAGAACTTATATCGGGACCTGGTTCCCGAAACTCGCACCGCCCGCAGGCTCGCCTTTCTCACGCTGGTGCAGTCGGCGGGTACCGGACTCTTTCTGACGTCCAGCGCCATTTTCTTCACCAGGACCGTCGGGCTTTCGCCGCGGTCGGTCGCACTCACCCTCTCCGTCGCGGGATTCTGCGGATTCCTTTCCACGGTCCCGGCCGGGAAACTCGCCGACCGGCTGGGCGCGCGGCCGCTTCTGGCGGGCGACTACGCCGCGCTCTCCGTGCTGTTCGTCCTGTACTGCTTCAGTGACACCTTCGCGGTGTTCGCGGTGGTCGCCTGTCTGACAGCGGTCGGGGAGACGGCCGGCAGTCCGCTGCGGGCCGCTCTGACGTTCAGTCTCTTCGGGAAGGAGACGGCGACGAAGGTACGCGCCCAGATGCGCAGCGTCTTCAACCTCGGCTCCATGGCCGGTGCGGCGCTGGCCGGCGTGGCGCTGGCCGCGGGCACCCGCCAGGCGTTCTACACGGTGATCGCGGTCAATGCCTGCGCCCAGCTGGTCTGCGCGGCGGTCACCCTGGGCCTGCGCGAACCGGCGCGGCCGGAGCCGGAACGGCGGCCTTCCGGGGCGCGGAGCCGGGCGGCCCTGCGCGACCACCGTTTCCTCGCCGTCACGCTCGCCGCCGGGCTGCTGGAACTGCACACCGCGATGCTGAACATCGGCATCCCGCTGTGGATCACCGTCCGGCTGCGGGAATCGGGCAGCCTCAACTCCGTGGTCATCATCGCCGACACGCTGCTCGTCCTGCTTCTTCAGGTGCGGCTGAGCAGAGGGGCGGCCTCGGCCCGGGGCGCCGCGCTGCTGCTGCGGCGGGCGGGGATGCTCCTGCTTCTCTCCTGCCTGCTCTTCGCCGGCACCGCGGCCGTTCCCCGCGGGTGGGTGGCGGCGCTGGTCGTCCTGGCTGCCGTGGTGATGGTGGTGGGAGAGATCTACCAGTCGGCCGGGAGCTGGGGTGTCTCCTTCGAACTGCCGCCGCCGGGACGCCAGGGGGAGTACCAGGGGGTCTTCGCCCTCGGGCGTGGTCTCCAGCAGTTCGTCGGGCCCGTCCTCGTGACAGCGCTGGTCATCGGCGTCGGCGCGGGCGGCTGGATCGTCCTGGGAGCCGTCTTCGGGGCCGTGGGAGCGGTGTGCGTTCCGCTGGTGCGGGCCGCCGAGAAGGACGCCACGAGGGTCTCCGTAGCCGCCTAGGCCTGGCCGGCCTCCCCCACCTCCCCTCATTCGCCGTGACCCGCCGGACTGCTCCCGCGTGTCCGCGTCCGGGTTCATGTCCGGGTTCGTGTCCCGCGTCCGTGTTCATGCCGCTGAAAGGACCACTCCCATGGCACACACCGCGCTCCGATCGTCGCCGGGGCCCTCCGGGTCCGCGTCCGGGAGCACTCTGGTGCTCGGGTGGCGCGCCTTCACCGCCGAGGCGCTCACCGGGCTGGGCCAGAACGTCACGTATGTGATGGCGCCCGGTGATGTCGCCACCGCGCTGCGCAAGGGGTTCGGCGGACGCATCGTGGTGGTGCCCGATCCGACCAACGTCGAGCATGTCCTGGAGGGCCTGGAACGGCATGACGTGAGCCTGGAGGGCTTCACCGCCGTCGGCACCAACCTGGAGTTCGCCCTGGTCGCCGCCGCGGTGGTGGGCAGCATGGGCGGGGCCCGCTGTCTGTCACCGCGTACCGCCGTCCTGCTGCGCGACAAGGTCGCGCAGAAGCAGGCCGTGCGCAGAGCGGGCCTGCCGGTGGCCGACTGCTTCACCGTCGACACGCTGTCCGGCCTGCCCGTCCGCGACAGCGACTACCCCCTGGTGGTGAAGCCGCTGGCGGGCGCGGGCACGGCCGACACCTTCGTGCTGGACTCCGCCCGGGAGGCGGCCCTGCTGCGGGCGTCCCGGCCGGGGAAGGCGGGGCACGGGCCGTGGGCGGTCGAGGAGTTCGTCGCCGGTGCGGAACTTCAGATCGACGGCGTCGTACGGGAGGGGAGCCTGCTGGCGCTCACCGTCTCGCGCTATCTGCACAACCTCATCGCCATCAAGACCGGCGGCCTGGCGGGCACCGTACTGCTGGAGCCGGGGGCCCACACCGGCCTGTACGTCCAGGCACGCCGTCTGGTCTCGCGCGCACTGGCCGCGCTGGGCCACACCGACGGCGTGTTCCATCTCGAAGCCTTCCGGCAGAGCGACCGGCTGGTGTTCAGCGAGTGCGCCGGGCGCACCAGCGGGGGGATGATGCGCGAGGAACTCCAGGAGAAGTACGGCTTCGACCTGGTCGCCGAATGGGCGAGAGCCCTGCTCGGTCTTCCCCCGGACATCCCCACGACCGCGCCCTCGGCGCTCTGCTACGGATACCTCAACCTGCCGGCGCGGCCGGGGCGGATCGTCTCCGTGCCGGACACGCGGCGCGTTCTGGCGCTCCCGGGCGTGGTGCGGGCCAGTGTGGAGGTGGCGCCGGGAGACACGGCGGGGGATTCGCGGGTCTCCTCCGACACCAAGGCCGGACGCGTCGTGGTCGCCGCGGAGACCGAGGAGGCCGTCGAGCGTCACCTGCGAGGCGCCGCGTCCTGGTTCACCTCGCACACGGTCGTGGAGTGAGGGGCCGCTCCCCCGCCCTTCACCCCTTCACCCGTTCGCCCGCATCCGCGGCCGTCGTGACCTGGGAATTCCTTCGGTACCCCACCCGTCCCGTCCCCGTTCCCGTCCCGTCGCGCCGTTGGAGCCGTTCATGTCTCTTCTCCTCCGTCCCTCCCCCGCCGGTCGCGTTCCGCTGGTGCGGGGCCAGGGAGGCGGCCGGCCGTGACGGCGTTCCACTGGCTCTTCGGGGATCAGCTCGGGCCGCACTTCCTCACCCCGCACGAGCGGGGGCCGGCCCCCGACACGCCGGTCGTGATGATCGAGGCGCGGTCGGTGTTCCGGCGCCGCCGCTTCCACCGGGCCAAGGCCCATCTGGTGCTCTCCGCGATGCGCCACCGGGCGGCGGAACTCGGCGACCGGGTCCACTACGTCCGGGCGGACACCTACCGCGAGGGGCTGCGCCAGGCGGTGGGGTCCGCCGCGGTGACGGTGCACCACCCCACCTCGCGCGCCGCCCTCGGGTTCGTCGGCGCGCTCGACGGTGTGCGGGTGCTGCCCGCCCGGGGATTCCTCGTCCCGCACGAGGACTTCCGGGCGTGGGCCGACGGCCACGGCGGCTCACGGCTGCGCCAGGAGGACTTCTACCGCTGGGTGCGCCAGAACCACGGCCTGCTCATGGACGGCGCGGAGCCGGCCGGCGGACGCTGGAACTACGACCACGACAACCGTGAACCCCCGCCCAAGGACGCGCAGACGCTGACGGCCCCGGCCCCCTTCCGTCCGCGCGAGGACGGCATCGACGAGGAGGTCCGCCACGACCTCGACCGCTGGGAGCGGGCCGGGCAGGTGTCCTTCGTGGGGCGGGACGGACCGCGCCTGTTTCCCGCCACCCGCCGGGAGGCCCGCAGCGCGCTGCGGCGTTTCGTCTCCCACCGGCTGGCCGGTTTCGGTCCGCACGAGGACGCCATGCTCGCCGGCGACCCCGTCCTCAGCCACAGCCTGCTGTCGTCCTCGCTCAACCTCGGCCTCCTGGACCCGCTGGAGTGCGCCGAACTCGCCGAGCGGGCCTGGCGCGCGGGTGAGGCGCCGCTCAACAGCGTCGAGGGGTTCGTGCGCCAGATCACCGGCTGGCGCGAGTACGTATGGCAGCTGTACTGGTACTTCGGCGAGTCCTACCGCCACCACAACACTCTCGGGCACCTCACACCGCTGCCCGGGTGGTTCCTGGACCTGGACGCGGACGCGGTCGGCGCGCGCTGCCTGTCGACGGTCCTGGCCCAGGTGCGCGACACCGGCTGGACCCACCACATCCCCCGGCTGATGCTGCTGGGCAGCCACGCGCTGCAGAGGGGATGGGACCCCGCCGCGGTGACCGACTGGTTCCACCGCTGCTTCGTCGACGGCTACGACTGGGTGATGCTGCCCAACGTCGTCGGCATGTCGCAGTACGCCGACGGCGGGCGGATGACGACCAAGCCGTACACCTCTGGCGGTGCCTACATCAACCGGATGAGCGACTTCTGCGGCCCCTGCCGCTACCGCCCCACGGTGCGGGCGGGCGAGGACGCCTGCCCCTACACCGCCGGGTACTGGGCCTTCCTGCACCGCCACCGCTCCCAGCTGGAGCACAATCCCCGCATGTCCCAGGCCGTACGGGGGCTGAACCGCCTCACGGACCTGGACGCCCTGCTCGAACAGGAACGGGAACGCGGGGAGGGACCGCCCTGAAAGGCCACCGGCATCCGCACTCCCGGCGCCGGGAGTGCGGATGCCCCGTGCCCCGGTGGGCGGCTCGACCGGGCACGGGGCGGCGGCGCGGGGCGGCCGGGGAAGCGGGGTGGCTCAGCCGGGGGCAGGGCCGGTGTCCCCGGGGCGGGCGGGGGTCGTGAGGCGGCGCAGGGGGGCGGAGCGCAGGCAGGCGCCGGTGGTGACGGCCAGGGCCGCCGCGCCGTACGCCCATGCCTGGAGGGGGAAGCCGGGCAGGAGCCGGCCGGCGAGGTAGAGGACGGTGCCGGCGAGGGTGAGGGCGAGCCACTCCCAGCGGCCGTCCAGGGCGACGAGGGCGACGGTGAGGAGGGAGTACCAGGGGTAGCTGGGCGAGAAGAGCAGCAGCGCGGTGCCGGTCAGCAGCAGCGCGCCGCGCCAGGGGCGGGCCGGGTCGCCCCGCCACCAGACGTACAGCGCGGTCAGGGCGAGCAGCACGGCCGCGGTCGCGCCGGCCGCGGTGTCGGGCAGCAGGAGCCGCAGCAGGGCGAAGCGGCGTACGTGGCCCGGTTCGTAGCCCTCCTCGTGGAGGTAGCCGGGCAGGTAGCCCAGGACGCCCGTACCGGAGGCCGCCAGGTAGGGCAGGTAGGCGAGGGCGACCGCGGCGGCGGCGGAGGCCGTCAGACGCAGGACGCGCACCGGAGCGCGCTGCCCGGACAGGGCGCCGGGCAGGGCGAGGACGGGCAGGATCTTCACGGCGATCGCGGCGCCGAGCAGCGCGCCGCGCCGGGTCCCGGCCGTGGCGGTGCCGAGCGCGAGCACGGTGAGCAGCACGCCGAGGGTGTCGATGTGGGCGTTGTCGACCGCTTCGAAGGCCACGGCCGGGCACCAGGCCCACAGCGCGGCCCGGGCCGGGGCCCGCCCCGGGTCGCCGCGCCGGCGCAGTACGGCCAGCAGGGCCGCGGTCGTGCCGACCGCCAGGACCGCGCCGCCCGCCTGGAGCGGCTTGTGGCGGCTGCCGGGCGGGGACACGGCGTGGACGGCCAGGTACCAGCCTTCGGCGACGGGCGGGTAGATGGTGGGGACGGTGGGCCGGTTGATGCGGACGCACAGACCCGTGGCCGTACGGGTCAGGCCCCAGCCCCGGCACACCGCGTCCGGGGGGAAGAGCCAGCCGTCGCGCAGCCGGGCCAGTTCGGGGGCAGCGGGCGGGTGGGCGTAGGGGGAGATTCCGGCGGCCTGGACGCGTCCGTCCCAGGCGTAGCGGTACATGTCGTTGCTGGTGCGGGGTGGTGCCGCGAGTCCGGCCAGCGCCACGGCGGCCGAGCCGAGCACGACCAGGACGGCTCCGGCGCGGGGTGGCGCCTTGCGTACCGTCCACGCGGCGGCGGCGAACAGCGCCCAGGCGATGCCGTATCCGGCCAGCAGGCGGCCGGGGGCGCCGGTGTTGTCGCCGGCGCGGAGGGTGGCGACGACGGCGGCGGTGAGGGCGGCGAGCAGGAGCGCTGTCACGGTGACGGCGGCCCGGGCCCTTGGCCGGTCCGCCGCCGGGGCGGGGGTCGCGGGCGCCGGCGGGGCGGACGGTGGGGGCCCGGAGCCCTCCGCCCGGGCGGTGGTGGTGTCGGTCATGGCCGGGCGACCTCTCCGTGGGCCGCGAGGTGGGGGCCGGGGCCGGTGACCGTCGCGTGCGGCCCGGTGCCCGGTCGGTGGAGTTCGGCGAAGGGGCGGCCCTCGGCCGTCCAGTGGCCGGTGAGGATCCAGCCCGTGCTGCGGGCGGCAGCCGTCAGGGCGGTCGGGCCGACGCGGGCCCAGGGGAAGGGACGGCCGTGGCGGCCGTGGGCGTCCTCGACGTGGACCGTGAGGCGCTCGTCCACGTCGTCGCCGGCCGCCTCGGCCAGCAGCCGGCCGCCGGGACGGACCAGCCGGCGCAGCCGGGCGAGGAGTGCGGCGGGGTCTCCGCCGATCCCCACGTTGCCGTCCAGCAACAGGACCGTGCCCCACCCGCCTTCCCGCGGCAGGTTGTCGAAGACGGAGCGGCGCAGGGCGCTCGCGCCGTGGCGTCGGGCGCGGGCGACGGCCGCGGGACTGACGTCGATGCCCAGGGCCGCCACCCCGCGGGCGGCCAGGGCGGCCACCAGCCGTCCCGGCCCGCACCCGACGTCCAGGACGGGTGCGGTGCAGCGGTCCAGTACGTCGAGGTCGGGAGCGTCGGGGGCGGCGCACCAGCGTTCCATGTCCAGGGGGAGAAGCCCGGGTGTTCCGGTCAGGCGGGGTGCCAGGCGGCGCAGATAGAGCGGGCCGCGGCCGGCCCGCAGGGCCTGCGCGTACGGGTCACCGACCCAGGGCTCCCCGATCCGGGACTCGCCGCCGAGTTCGGCTCCCCCGGGCTCGGCGGGTGCGGCCCGCTCGGACCCCTCGCCGAGGGGGAATCCACTACTGGTCGCGGTGCCGGTCGCCGTGCCGGTTGCCGTGCCGCTCACCGGGTGGTCTGCCCGAGGGAGGCCAGGGCCGCGGCGAAGCGTGAGCCGGGCGGGCACACGCCGGCCACCTCGGCGGCGTCGGCCGCGGTGTCGATGTCCCGCAGCACGGGCAGGTCACGGACCGTCAGTCCCGCCCGGGTGAGCCTGAGCCGCTGGACGGCGCCGGTGCGGCCGGTGGACATCGCCACCCCGCGCACCAGGGAGCCGTTACGGGCCGGGTCGGCGAGTCCCAGGGCCCAGAAACCGCCGTCCGCGGCCGGCCCGAACCAGGCGTCGTGGCCGTCCCGGCCCACCGGGAGGAGCAGGTCCGGGGTGAGCTGCGGAGTGTCCATGCCGACCAGCAGGGCGGGACCGTCGTCGCAGCGGGCGAAGGCGCCGGCGATCCGCTCGTCCAGTCCGCCCGGCCCCTGGGGCACCACGTCGAAGCCGGGCGGCAGCCATGGTCCGGGACGGCCGTCGAGGACCAGGACCCGGCGCCGGGCGGGCGTGCGCAGCAGGGCGTGGAGGGTGTCGGTGAGGGAGGCCTCGGCCAGTACGGCGGCCTCCTGGGGGGTGTACGGCGGGGTGAGCCGCGTCTTGACCCTGCCCGGCAGCGGTTCCTTGGCGATCACCAGCAGGGTGGCGGGCCCGGTGGGCGGGGCGGTCATCGCGCGGCCTGCGGGAGCGGCACGCCGACCGGGCGGGCGGCGGGCGGTTCGGCGAGGACGGCGCGCATGTCCCGTACCGCCTGCCAGGTGCCCCGCCAGGTCCCGGTGACCTTCGAGCGGCCGGTACGCGGGTGGTAGGGGACGTCTTTCTCGCGGACGCGCCAGCCGGCGTCGGCGGCGCGGACCACCATCTGCAGCGGGTAGCCCGAGCGCCGGTCGGTCAGTTCCAGGGCCAGGAGCGCCTCGCGGCGGGCCGCGCGCAGCGGGCCCAGGTCGCGCAGGGGCAGGCCGGTGCGGCGGCGGACCAGGCGGGCGAGTTCGAGGTTGGCCAGCCGCGCGTGGGCCGGCCAGGCCCGCGGGGTGGTGGGCCGGCGGCGGCCCAGCACCAGGTCGGCGCTGCCGTCCAGGACGGGAGCGGCGATCCCGGGCAGCAGGCCGGGGTCGAGGGAGGCGTCGCAGTCGCAGAAGCAGACGACGCCGGCGGTGGCGGCGGCCAGGCCCGCCTGGCAGGCGGCGCCGAAACCACGGCGCGGTTCATGGACCACGTGCGCCCCGAGGGAACGGGCGAGGTCGGCAGAGCCGTCGGTGGAGCCGTTGTCGACGACGATCGCGCGCCAGCCCGGGGGGATCCGCTCCAGGACCCAGGGCAGCGCCCCGGCCTCGTCGAGGCAGGGCAGCACGACGTCCACAGGCCCGACGGCCGCGGGGGAAGGGGGTTTCTCGATCACCCCACTCACCCTACGAACACGAACCAGTACATAAGGGTCACGGCGTCCTTACGGAACGCTGACATCACCGTCCCCGGGGACCGGGACCCCGGCGCTTCTTACGGACCGGTGACGTCCGCCCCCGTGCCCCCTGCCGCGCCCGCCGCGGTGGGAGACTCGGCGCGTGAAACGCGTACTGGTCGTGGACGACGACCCCACCGTCTCCGAGGTCGTCACCGGCTACCTGGACCGGGCGGGTTTCGCCGTCGACGCGGTCGCCGACGGTCCCGCCGCCGTGGCCCTCGTCGCGTCCCGGCCGCCCGACCTGGTGGTGCTGGATCTGATGCTGCCAGGCATGGACGGGCTGGAGGTGTGCCGGCGCATACGCCAGGACGCCCCCGTCCCGGTGATCATGCTGACCGCGCGCGGTGACGAGGAGGACCGTGTCCTGGGTCTGGAGGTCGGCGCGGACGACTACGTCACCAAGCCCTTCAGCCCCCGCGAGCTGGTGCTGCGCGTGGAGTCCGTGCTGCGCCGCGCCGGGACACCGGCCGGCGGCCGGCCCCCGGCCGCCGGGCCGTGGCTGCGCAGCGGCCCGCTCGCGCTGGACCCCACCGGCCGCCGCGCCACCCGCCATGGCCGCGAACTGGCCCTGACGATCCGCGAGTTCGACCTGCTGACGTTCTTCATGCGGCACCCGGGCCGGGCCACCAGCCGGGAGGACCTGATGCGCCAGGTGTGGGGCTGGGAGTTCGGCGACCTGTCGACGGTCACCGTCCATGTGCGGCGGCTGCGCGAGAAGATCGAGACCGATCCGGCCCGCCCCGCCCTGATCAGCACGGTGTGGGGGGTCGGTTACCGCTTCGACCCTCCCTTCTCCGCGGCGGCCGGCGGGAACGGAGGGGACGGTGTTCGGTGACACGCTGCTGATCGCCCTGTACGCGGCGATCGGCGCCGCCGCCGCCGGCGTCTCGGGGACGGCGGCCCTGCGGCTGCTGCGCAACCGGTCGGTGGCGCTGTCGCTGGCCGTGGTCGCGGCCGTCACGGTCGCGGCGATGCTCGCCGGAACGCTGCTGGTGTCCTGGGCGATGCTCCTGTCGGACCATGACCTGTGGGTGGTGACGATGGTGTGCGCCATGGCGGCGGTCGCCTCCCTCACCGTGGCGCTGCTGCTCGGCCGCAGCGTCGTCACCGGCAGCCGGGCCCTGACCGAGGCCACCCGCGCCCTCGGCGACGACGGGAGCTTCACCCCGCCCGCCACCGCGCCCACCGCCGAACTGGCCGAACTGAGCAGCCAGTTGGCCGCGGCCAGCGCCAAGCTGACCGCCTCCAGGGAACGGGAGCGGGCCCTGGAGGCCTCCCGCCGCGAGCTGGTCGCCTGGATCTCCCACGACCTGCGCACCCCGCTGGCCGGCCTCCAGGCCATGACCGAGGCCCTGGAGGACGGCGTGGTCCCCGAGCCCGGCGTCTACCACGCCCGTATCCGTACCGAGGTCGAGCGGATGAGCGGCATGGTCGGCGATCTCTTCGAACTCTCCCGCATACAGGCCGGCGTCCTGGCCCTGACCCCCACCCGCCTCTCCGTCTACGACCTGGTCGGCGACGCGATCGCGGGCGCCGACGCCCTGGCCAGGGAACAGGGGGTGCGGCTGGTGGGCGAGGGGGTGGAACGGCTGCCGGTCGAGGTCGACGGCCGCGAGATGTCCCGGGTCCTGGCCAACCTGCTCGTCAACGCCATCCGCCGCACCCCCGCCGACGGCACGGTCGCCGTCTCCGCCCGCCGGGAGAGCGACAGTGTCGTGCTGGCGGTGACCGACGGCTGCGGGGGCATCCCGGCGGAGGACCTCCCCCGCGTCTTCGACACCGGCTGGCGCGGCACCGACGCCCGTACCCCGCCCGCGGGCGCCGGGCTGGGCCTGGCCATCGTGCGCGGCATCGTGGAGGCCCACCGGGGCCGCACCGCCGTCCACAACGTTCCCGGCGGCTGCCGTTTCGAGGTCCACCTGCCCGCGGCGGCCCGCTGATCCTCGATCGAGCCGAGTGCCCGGCGATGCCGGATACCAGGTGCCCGATGATGCCGGGGCGCGCCGGAGAGGGAAGCGGGCCGGCCGGGTGAGCCGCGCCGCTTGGCCCGCCCCGGGCGAGTCCGCGGGCCGGGGCTCAGCCGGCTCTCAGGGCCGCCGACGCGAACTCCGCCATCCCCTCGCCGAAACCGACCCGCGCCTTCCACCCCAGCTCATCGCGGAGTCTGCGGGAGGAGGCGGTGATGTGGCGGACGTCGCCGAGCCGGAACTCGCCCGTGACCACCGGCTTCGGGCCGCCGTGGGAGGCGGCCAGCGCGGCGGCCATCTCCCCCACGGTGTGCGGCTGTCCGCTGCCGGCGTTGTAGGCCCGCAGGCCGCCTTCGACCAGCCCGCCCACGCCGTCCAGCGCGGCGAGGTTGGCACCGGCCACGTCCCGCACGTGCACGAAGTCCCGCCGCTGGCCGCCGTCTTCGAACACCCGCGGACTCTCGCCGCGGGCGAGCGCGGACCGGAACAGGGAGGCGACGCCCGCGTAGGGGGTGTCACGCGGCATGCCGGGCCCGTACACGTTGTGGTAGCGCAGCACCGCCACCCTCCCCCGCGTCGCCCGCGCCCAGGCGGCGGCGAGATGCTCCTGGGCGAGCTTGGTGGCCGCGTAGACGTTGCGCGGATCGGCGGGCGCGTCCTCGTCCACCAGACCGGGGGCGAGCGGCTCGCCGCAGTGCGGGCACGGCGGCTCGAAACGCCCGGCCTCCAGGCAGGCGGGCGTGCGCGGCCCCGGCCGTACGGTCCCGTGCCGGGAACACTCGTAGCGGCCCTCGCCGTACACCACCATCGATCCGGCCAGTACCAGGCGGCGCACCCCCGCCTCGGCCATGCCGGCCAGCAGGACCGCCGTGCCCAGGTCGTTGCAGCCGACGTAGGCGGGAGCGTCGGCGAAGTCCTTGCCGAGGCCGACCATGGCGGCCTGGTGGCAGACGGCGTCCACGCCGTGCAGGGCGTCGGCCACGGCGCTCGCGTCGCGTACGTCGGCCTGCCGCCAGTCCGCTCCCTCGGGGCGGGGCGGCGGGGTGCGGTGGGCGGCGGGCAGCAGCGCATCGAGGACGCGTACGCCGTGCCCGGCGGCGGTGAGGGCGGTGACGAGGTGGGAGCCGATGAAGCCCGCGCCTCCGGTGACCAGAATCAGCATGCCCCGACCGTAGAACCGCACCGCCGCGCACGGGCCGCGCGGCGCGGGAACGTCAGCGGTCCGTAAGCCTTCCCGGCGCGCCGCGCACTCCGGGCCGGATCGGCACCGGGCCGCAAGGGGTGGCCGTCCGCTCCCGGGCGGCGGGCGGCGAGGCCGCGCCCGCCCTTCCGGCTCCTGTCCTCACCGGCCGGGTGGCGGGAGGCGAGCAGGACCGTGCGCGGTCCCGGGGCGCCCCGCCCGGCGTCGGAGTGGGCGGCGAGGGGCGGAGGCGGGCCCGTGGGCCGGTTCACGGCGGTGGCCGTCGCCTGCGGACAAGGCCCCGTGCGGCTGTGCGGAGTGCCGTCACCGCGGCCACGGCCACGGCCACGGCCACGGCCGCCAGCGTCAGGAGCCAGTTGCGCGGATAGTCCAGGGGCAGCACCGAGGGGTTGGCCCGCGGCCCGGGCCGCAGCAGGACCGGCAGCGCCACGGCCGTCAGCGCGCCGGCGACCGTCAGCGCCGCGCGGACCGGTCCGCGCCCGCCGCCGCGCACCAGTACCAGCCCGGCCAGCAGGACCAGCGGCGCGATCAGCGCGTCGTGCAGGAGCACCGCCCCGCCCAGCCAGAGCAGCACGCCCGGCAGGTCGCGGACGTCGAGCAGCAGGGACACCCCGACGCCCGTCAGCGCCAGGCCGGCGACGGCGGCGAGCAGGCGTGCCGTCCTCATGCCAGCACCTCCAGCCGGCCGACCCATTTGGTCTGCAGCACTCCGGGCCGGCCGGGGGCGATGAGCCGCGCCGGGTATCCGTGGTCGGGGTGGAGTTCCTCCCCGTTCAGCCGCAGGGCCAGCAGCGTCAGCGGGTCGCGGGCGTAGGTGTGTCCCATCTCCGACATCCGGTAGCCGCCGCGCGGTTGCAGCGACACCACCCGCACACGCGCGTGCGGGTGGGCGCCGGCCCGGTCCAGCAGATCCGCGGTGCGTACGCCCGTCCACCGCGCGGACGCGCTCCAGCCCTCCACGCAGGCGATCGGCAGCTCCACCTCGTACTGGGGCAGGGCACGCAGTTCCTCCAGCGTCAGGGTGTAGGGGCGGGGCCCGTCGACGACCAGGCGGTACTCCTCGCCGGTGATCCGGCCCACGCCGGCCGCCGCGGCCGTCCGGTTGACGGGCAGGCCCTGGGGGCCGCGGTCGGGCCGGCGCGGCGCGAGCAGGTCGAGGTCCTTCAGCGGAGTGAAGGACTGGCCCACGGTGGTCAGGGTGACGGCGCCGACGGCCGCGCCCACCGCGGCGAGCAGCGAACGCCGGTCGGGGCCGTCCCGCTCGGGCAGCGCCGACGTGCCGGGCGAGCGCCGGCTCCAGTGCGCCCGGATCTGGGGTGCCTTGACCGCGAGGTGCAGGAGCAGTGCCCCGGTGACCAGCCATGCCACCGCGTAGTGCACCGGTACGAACGAGAACGGCCACGGGTACCACTGGGCCGTGTTCAGCAGCCCGGTGGCCACCTCGAAGACCGCTCCGGCCACGAGCAGCGCGACCGACAGCCGCTCCGCTCCGTGCCGCGGCGAGCGCAGCGGCGGCCAGGCGAACAGCCGCGGATAGACCGTCCACAGCTTGGCGAGGAGCAGGGGGACGGCCGCGATGCCGGAGGCGACGTGCAGCCCCTGGGTGAGCCGGTAGCCCCATGACGGACGGCTCGGCAGGGTGTCCGCGAGCCAGTCCGGCGGATGCTGCAGGAAGTGGCTGACCAGTCCGGTGGCGAAGCAGACCGCGAAGGCGGGACCGAGCCAGCGGCCGATCGAGGTCGCTGTGCGGGGGTCGTGCAGTGCGCCCCTGAACACCGGTGGAGTGACACGCAGTTTCATGCCGTCCATCCCACCCGTCGCGAACCCGTGGCGGAACGCGTGAATCCTTACGGACCGGGGACGTCTCCCCGCCGGTGAGCACCTCAGCCCTCGTCGCCCCGCCCCCGGGCGGTGCCTCAGCCCTCGTCGGTGAGTACGGAGCGGATCACGTGCCGGGCGTTGCCGGCCATCGCCGGGTTCGTCGTGCGGTAGTGCGGGAGCGCGATCAGCGCCTGGGAGAGTGTCCGTCCCCGTCCGCGGGTCCAGGTCGCCCCGTCCACGTCCAGCGCCCGGCGGAAGGTCTTCCTGGCATCGGGCGGCAGCAGATTCCATGCCGGGAAGAGATCGCAGGCCGGGTCTCCCCTTCCCACGCACCCGAAGTCGATCACTGCGGCGAGCCTGCCGCCGCCGTCCACCAGCAGGTTGCCCGGTATGAGATCGGCGTGCAGCCACACCGGCGGGCCGTCCCGTCCGGGGGCCCGCAGCGTCTCCTCCCACACGGCGGCGGCTGCGTCGCAGTCGACGTCCTCCTGGGGGATGCCGCGCAGGTCCTCGATCGCCGCCCGCGTCTCGGCGTCGAGCAGGGCGACCGGACCGCCGCGATGGGCGCGCGGCGCCCCGGGCAGGGTGATGCCGCGCATCGCCGTCACGAACGCGGCCAGTTCCCCGGCCAGCAGGACCGGCTCGCGCACTGCCCCCGCCCGGGGGTTCACCCCGGCCAGCCACCGGTGGACCGACCACGGCCACGGCTACCCCTCGGCGGGCTCTCCGGCCCCCAGCACCTCGGGCACGGGCAGGGGCAGGCGGGGTGCGAGGCGGGGCAGCCAGGTCCGCTCCGTCGGCACGTCCCCGGCTCCGCCCCGCGCCAGCGGCAGCCGGACCGTCATGTCCTGGCCCAGCCGGTAGACGGCGTTGACGGTGCCTGCGGAGGCCACCCGTTCGACCGGCAGCCCCGCCCACTGCGGGAACTGACCGGCGACCAGCCGCCGTACCCGGCCGTCGTCCATGGGGTGCGGGCCGGGATGCGGCTGCCCTGTGCTCATGGCACGACATCGGACTGCCGCCGGCCCGGAGGCGTCAAACACTTTTCCGGCCGGAGGCGTCCGGCGGCGCGTCCTCCCCGGCTCCCCCGGCTCCCCCGGGTTGTGGTCGCATACCGGGCAGGGCGGCGGCCCGTACGGGGCCGGTGGCGGCGGGGTCGGCACGGGCCGGGGTGAGGACCAGGATCTCGTCCTGGGCGCTCCACACGCGCCGTTCGGACTTGCCCGGGCAGAGCCGGACGGTGTCGTAGGGGCGGGGTGTGCGCGGGTCGTGCGCGCGGTAGCCGATCGCGCACTCCCCGCCGCGCAGCGCCGCCGCGACCACGGTGGCGAAGGAGGTCTCACGGCCGGTCAGGACGTAGTGGCCGGCCGGGCGCAGGGCGAGCGCCCCGCCGCGTACGGCGAAGATCTCCTCGAACACGGCGGCCAGTTGGGGGGCGTGCGCGATCTGGGTCATCAGCAGGGCGGTGAGTTCCCCCCGTACGACCACGTCGCCGGCCGGGCCGAGGGGGGCCAGGGCCCGGCTGCGGTGGTCGCGCATCTCGGCCACCACGGGCAGCACCCGGGAGGTCTCCTCCTCCCACGAACGCAGCGTCAGCATGGCCAGCAGGGTCTGGTCGTCGGCCCGTTGGGGGGCTGTCCCCTCCCGCGGGTCGGCGCCGAGGGCGATGACGCTGTCGTAGGCGAGGAGGTCCAGGCCGTCGAGGGTCTCGGGGGCGGCCGGGTCGCCGGGGCGGTGCACGACGCGCAGCGGCGAGAGGTCCCCGCCGTGCGCAAGCCCGGCGGGCAGCGGGCCGGGGCCGGTGAGGAGGTCGAGTACGGAGCCCGGCCGGGCGGTGCGGTGCAGGGTGTCCACGATCAGCGGGGCACGGCGGTTCCAGCCCAGCAGCAGCAGTCGCAGCGGGGGTTCGTCCGGCGGCCGCAGGGGGGCCATGGCGGCGGTGTCGACCGGTGCGCGGCGGGCGGTGAGCGGGGCGGGGCGGTCGTCGTGGGCGACGGTCACCAGCCGGTCGCCCGCCTCCAGTACGGTGCGCGGCGCCGGGGTGAGCAGCGGGTGGCCGTCGGCCCGCAGCAGTCCCACGGCGCACGAGTCCTCCAGGCGCAGCGCCGCCTCCTCGAAGGAGAGCCCCGCCGCCCGCGGGACGTCGGTGATGTGGAACTCGGCTCCGGAGAAGTCGAAGAGGTCACGCAGCACCGACGACATCCCGGGGTGGCGTGCCGACTGCAGCAGCAGCCGCGCGGTCGTCCGGTCGCTCTCCAGGACGGTGCCGCGCGCTCCGGCGGCCAGCCGCGCGGCCGGCAGATGGCGCCCCTCGTGCACGGCGGCCACCACCCGCGGCCCGCCGTCCGCGCCGAGCAGTGTCCGCAGCGCCAGCAGGATCCTGACGACCGTCAGGTCGCCGTCGGTGCCCTCGGCGGGCAGCACCACCACCGCCCGCGCCGCGCCCGGGGCGACCAGGGCCAGCGCGCCGAGGTCGGCGGGCACGCCGGTGCGGCACTCCAGCCGGACGCCGGCGGTGACGCCCAGGGCGGCCGTCAGCGCCCGTTCCATGGCGGCCGGGTCCCGGTCCGCGAGCACGGTGATCACCTGCCGGACGCCGGGCGGACGGGCGGCGATCACTTCGGCGACCACGGTGAAGACCTGGTCGGACCAGCCCAGGACCACGGTGTGGTCGCGTTCCACCACCCGGGAGCGGCCCCGGCGCAGTTCGGCGAGCCGGTCGCCCAGGCCCGTGGTGACGACTCCGACGACCGTCGACACGCACAGCAGGGCGATCAGGCCGAGCAGTACCGACAGCAGCATCCGCAGCGGCGCGCCCGTCGCCGCGCCCAGCCGCAGGGTCTCCGCGCTGGTGCGCCACACCTGGGTGAGCCGGCCGGAGAGGGAACGCGGCGCGCCGGGGTCCGTCCACACCAGCAGGGCGCTGACGGGCACGACCACCGCCAGGCACGACAGGGCGAGCCAGCCCAGTAGTGCGCCCGTGCTGCGGGCCAGTGTCCTGTCGAACAGGTACCGCGTGCGGTGGCGTAACGAGGTCCGCTCCTGGCGCCCTTCCACATCAGCCCCCTGGTCTTTCTGTGCGCACGTCCGGGAATCGAAGCGTGCCGGGCCCGGCGTCCAGGACACGCCGTTCCACCAGGAGTTTCATTCTTTCGGGCAGCGGCCGGGGCGGAAACCCGGGCGCCCGGCGGCGCGGGGGCGCGGGGGGCGCCGGGCGGCTGGCGGACACGCCAACTCCGCCCCCTGGTACGGCAGTCGGCCGGGGCCGCACAGCCGGAAAGAGGGCGCCGGTGTCACTCCCCGGCGCCCTCACGCACTCCCCGCCCGCCTGCTGCGTTCCTACGTCTTGCGTTCTCGCGTCCTGCGTTTCTGCGTTCTTGCGTCCTGCGTTTCTGCGTCCGGGGTCAGAGCTTGCGCCAGCGGGCGTTGGCGAAGGAGAAGACCCCGAAGGCCACCAGGCCGACGGCGATCAGCACCAGCAGCCAGGGCCCCGCGGGGGTCTGGCTGAAGGAACGCAGCGTGTCGTCCATGCCTTTGGCCTTGCCCGGCTGGTGCTGCACGGCCGCCGCGATGGCGAAGCCGCCCGCGACCGCGAAGACGACGCCCCGGGCGGTACCGCCGAACATCCCCAGGAAAGTGACCGCCTTGCTCGTCTTCTGCGACATCTCCGCCATCTTCAGGTGCTTCTGGAACTTGCGCATGAGAGCCCGGGCCGCGATCCACCCGCCGGCCACGACCACCGCGGCACCGGCGATGCCCACGATCCACTGCCCGCCCGGCCACTCCAGCGCCTTCGCCGTGACGTCGTGTGAGTTCTTGTCGGAGCGTCCGCTGCCGCTGCCCTTCTCCCCGGCCGCGTAGGACAGCACGGAGTAGGAGACGAATCCGTAGAAGACGAAGCGGCCGGCCGCCATGGCCCGCTTGCCGGGCTTGTCGCCGTCCGGGCCCGCCTGCCCGAACACGGCCTCCGACAGCCGCCACAGGGCCATGCCCGCCAGGGCTGTGCCCAGCAGCCAGAGCAGGACGGTGCCGAACGGCTTCTGGGCGATCTCGGCAATCGCCCCGCCGCGGTCGGCCTGCTCGCCGCCGCCGTCGGAGAACGCGATCCGCACCGCGAGAACGCCGATCAGTACGTAGATGACCCCTCGGGCGACAAAGCCCGCACGGGCCGCGGCCGAAACTGCGCTGCTGTTCGCCGCGCGTTGGGCGTGCACGCGTCCGCGTGCGGTCGTCGGTTCAGTAGCCATGGCTGCCGTCTGCCCCCGCAACGCAAGGCGATCCCTGCGAAAAGCCCCCGCTTTGTCTTCGCGGCCGGCGTCGAGGAAGGTACAGCCATGACGCACACGCAGGACGCCGCCGAAGGCACCACCGAAGCGGCCGGCACCATGAGTTCGCCGCACTCCCCCACCGGGGAGGAGGACACCCGGGCCCTCCTGGACGAACGGGCCCGGCGCACCAGACGCCGGCTGGAGAGACTCATCGGCATCGCGGCGACCGAAGGCAACGCGCTGCTCCCGCTGCGCAACGGCGACGAGATCTTCGGCGCCATGCTGGAGGGCATACGGTCCGCCCGGCACACGATCGACATGATGACGTTCGTGTACTGGAAGGGCGAGATCGCCCGGCAGTTCGCCGGGGCGCTGGCGGAGCGGGCGCGCCAGGGAGTGCGGGTGCGGCTGCTGCTGGACGGCTTCGGGAGCCGGCTCATCGAGAAGGAGCAGCTGGCGGCGATGGAAGGGGCCGGCGTCCAAGTGGCCTGGTTCCGCAAGCCGTTGTACCTCTCCCCGCTGAAACAGAACCACCGCTGCCACCGCAAGGTCCTGGTGGTCGACGAGGAGACGGCCTTCACCGGCGGGGTCGGCATCGCCGAGGAGTGGTGCGGCAACGCGCGCAACCCCGCCGAATGGCGTGACACCCACGTCCAGGTACGGGGGCCGGCGGTGGACGGGCTGGCCGCCGCGTTCGCCCAGAACTGGGCCGAGTGCCACCACGAACTCTTCGACGACCGCGACAGGTTCACCCCGCACACCCCGCACGGCGACGCCGTCGTGCAGGTGGTGCGGGGCTCGGCCAGTTTCGGCTGGCAGGACATGCAGACCCTGTTCCGGGTGGTGATCGAGTCGGCCCAGGAGCGGATCCGGCTGGCCACCGCCTACTTCGCGCCGGACGTGTTCTTCATCGAGCTGCTGTGCGCCGCCGCCCGCCGCGGGGTGGAGGTGGAAATCCTGCTGCCGGGCCCCTACACCGACAAACGCGTCTGCCAGCTGGCGGGCCAGCGCTTCTACGAGGCCCTCACCGCCTGCGGGGTGAAGATCTTCGAGTACCAGCCGACGATGCTGCACACCAAGGTCGTCACCGTCGACCGGATCACCGCCCTGGTCGGCTCCACCAACTTCAACCGCCGCTCCCTGGACCACGACGAGGAGGTCATGCTCGCCGTGCTGGACCAGTCCTTCACCGCGACCCTGGACCGCCACTTCACGCAGGACCTGGAGCACAGCGAGCCGATCAGCCCCAGCCAGTGGAAGCGGCGCTCCCCCCTCCAGCGTGCCAAGGAGACGGCCGTCGTGCCGATCCGCCGCTTCCTGTGAGCCGTCGGGAGCGCTGACGCCCCGGGGCGGGCGCCGCCCCCGCCGAACTCCCGTGAATCGGCATGCATGAGTGGTGAGAAGGAGGGAACCCGAACAGGGCACAACAGGGATCCGACCGTAAAGACTGGAAGATCGGAAGCGTCATGATTGTCGTCGGCCTCATCCTGCTCATCATCGGCCTGCTGGTCGGTCTTTCGCTGCTCACCACGATCGGCGGGATCCTCATCGTGGTCGGTGCGGTCCTGTGGATTCTCGGCTCGACCGGCCGCGCCGTCGGCGGACGCAAGCACTACTTCTAGCCCTCCCCCGAACCCCCCTCCCGCCCTGCGCGGGCCGCGCCCCCCCTGCGGCCCGCGCAGGGCGCACCTGTTGGCGCTGCACGGGCGCGCCGGCGCCGGGTCGGTCGGGCCGGCGGGTGGCGCCGAAGGTGACGCGGCAGCAGCGGGCGCCAGACGCCCCTGCCACGCCGCCGTCGCGCCGTCGCGGAAGGGTGAACTCCCCCACGTGGTGGGCGGGTTGGGGCCCTCGCAGAGGCTGGTGCGGTCTCCGCCCGCGCAGCGCCCCGCCGCCGTCGAAACCCATCCCGTCCGGCCCCGGACACGGGCCGCCCCAGTGGCCGGCCACGGTCACCGAGATGCTGCGGCCGGCGCGGCCCTCGCGGACGTCGCCGGCTGGCTGGACCGTTTCATGTCCGGTGCCTCGGCCAGGGGGTACCGGGTCGACTTCATCACCCTCCCCTGGTACGGAGGGGACTTCCGCACCCCGCAGGCCGTGCAGCAGCTGACGTCGTATCTGCGGGCGGTCCACGAGCGCTACCACAAGCCGATCCGGCTCACCGAGTACGCGCTGATCGACTTCTCCCACGGCACCCGCTTCCCCTCCCCCGCGCAGCAGGCCGCCTTCCTCACCGCCTCCTCCCTCGGGGGGCTCCTCTCGCACGCCATACTGTCGGCGGCATGACCGAGCACTCTGTACAGACGCGTCCTCGCGAGGACGGCACCGGCATGGCGCGGCTGGTCGCGCTGTCCGACGGCATCTACGCCATCGCGATGACGCTGCTGGTCATCGATGTGTCGATTCCCGGGCATCTGGACAGCGCCGCGTTCCACCGGGCGCTGCGCGAGGCGCTGCCCAGCCTCGGTGCCTTCGCGCTCAGTTTCACGCTCATCGCCGGGTTCTGGCGCGACCAGCGCCGCATCCTGACCGGCCTGACGACCGCCTCCACGCTGGTGACCCGGGTGACGCTCCTCGGTCTGGGTCTGGTCGCCATGCTGCCCTTCCCGACGGCGCTGCTGGCCGAGTACGCCTCACAGCCCGACGCGGTCGCCTTCTACGCGGGGGTCACGGCCGCGATCCACGCGGTGCACGTCGTCATGCTGCTGCTCACCCAGGGCCAGGTGGAGCCCTCGCGGGCCGCGGACCGGCGCCGCTTCACCGCCCGGCTCACCGCCGACGTGCTGGTCTTCCTCCTCTCCGTCCCGCTGGCCTTCCTCGACACGACGGCCGCCATGTGGTTCTGGCTCGCCCTCCTCCCCGTCCAGTACCTCCTGCGCCTGTCCCGGCCACGGCCCTGAAACCTCCGCCCACCCCAACTCTCCTGTTCTTACGACGAGTTCGGCGCGCACACCTCTCCCCTCGCCCCAACTGACCTTCCCCTACGACAAGTTCGGCGCGCCCTGAAGTGACGGCACGCCGGTGCCCGGGGTCGGCGCGGCCGGAAGCCGGCTCCCCGCGCCGCTCGCTTCGCGGTGAACGGCCCCGTTGGGGCGGGGCCGTTCGGGTGTCTCTGCCCTGCTGACGGCTCTTTCGCGGACGGGGGTGGACCGGGCGCGAAGGGGGCCGTCAGCCGGCCGCGAACTGTCCCAGTGCGTCCGGGGAGCCGTTGAACCGGTCGTGGTCGCCGACCGTCGGCCCCGTGGAGGTGTACTGCCACATCGTGTACGCCGGCCAGCCCGCGGGGAGTTCCCCGGCCGAGGAGGCGTACCGGGCGACCCACAGGGGGTTGGCGGCGAAGCCGCGGTAGCCGCCGGTGCAGCTGTTCCACCAGCTGGCGGACGTGTAGATGACGGCGTCGCGGCCGGTGCGGGCCTTGTAGCGGCTGAGGAAGTCGCCGATCCAGCCGGTCATGGCGTCGGCGGACTTGCCGTAGCAGGAGTCGCCGTAGGGGTTCCACTCGATGTCGAGGACGCCGGGCAGGGTGCGGCCGCCGCCGGACCAGCCCCCGCCGTGGTCGACGAAGTAGTCGGCCTGCGCGGCGCCGCTGCCGGAGTCGGGGGCGGCGAAGTGGTAGGCGCCGCGGACCATGCCGACGCCGTAGGCGCCGCTGTACTGCTGCGAGAAGTAGGGGTTGGTGTAGGACGTGCCCTCCGTGGCCTTCGTATAGGCCCATCGGGTGCCGCTTCTCCACAGCGTGGACCAGGCGACGTCCTGCTGGTGGCTGGAGACGTCGACGCCCTCGGTCTGTCCGGCCCTGGTGGCCGGGGCCGGCGCGCCGGAGGGGGCGGCGGCCCCTTCGTGGGCGGCGACGCCCATGCCCATGTAGGCGTTGCCGCGCACCGGGACCGACTCGGGCGACCCGGGCGGCGCGAGCACGGACGGCCCGGGCGGCGCGAGCAGCGCGGGCGGCGCCGGTGGAGCGGGACGTGCGGGTCGCGCCGGTGGGGCGGGTCGCGCGGGATCGGCTGCCGCGGACGCGGCCGGCAGCACGGGAAGGGCGAGCAGGGTGAGCAGGACGGCGGCCAGGCGCAGACGGGGGCGCGGGCGGCCGGGGCGGGGGATTATGGATCTTCGCACGCACTCCATCTGACCCTCACTCGCGCCACCCCGCACGTCATGTACCGCCCGATGACGGTGTCCTGGCGCCGTGCCGCCGGGGCCGTCCGGGTGATTCGTCGGCAGGGACGTGCCATGCCCGGGTGTTCAGGGCGTGGCCGCCGCCGTCCGGTAGGGGCGGAAGAAGTCGCGCAACTCCCGTGCGTACAGCTCGGGTTCCTCGAAGGGCGCGAAGTGGCCGCCGCGGGCGGGCTCGCTGACCCGTACGACGTTCGCCGTCCGCTCCAGCCAGGCGCGCGGCGGGCGCAGGATGTCGCCGGGGAAGAGCGAGAAGCCCGAGGGCACCTCGACGCGGCGGGTCAGCTGCGCGGGCGGGATGGCGGCGTTGGCGCGGTACATGCGCATCGAGGAGCCGATCGTCCCGGTGAGCCAGTAGAGGGTGACGTCGGTGAGGATCTCGTCCTTGGTGAAGCTGCGTTCGATGTCGCCGCCGCAGTCGCTCCAGGCCCGGAGCTTCTCCACGATCCACGCGGCGAGCCCGGCCGGGGAGTCGGTGAGCGCGACGGCGGCGGTCTGGGGCCGGGTGCGGTGCACGGCGGCGTAGGCGCCCTCGCTCGCACCCCAGGCGGCGACGTCCGCGAACCAGACGCGTTCGGCGGGCGTGAGGCGGCCGGGGTCGCCGTCGAGGACGGGCAGGCCGCCGTCCATGCGGTGCACGGCCACGACCCGGTCGGGGTGGTCGAGCGCGAGGTAGCGGCTCACGTGGCTGCCGATGTCGCCGCCCGCCGCGCCGAAGCGGGGGTAGCCCAGGGTGTCCATGAGGGCGGCCCACAGGCCGGCGACGGCGATGGAGTCCGGCGCGGCGCCGGTGGGGCGGTCGGAGTAGCCGTAGCCGGGCATGTCGGGCACGACCACGTCGAACGCGTCGGCGGGGTCGGCGCCGTGCGCGCCGGGATCGGTCAGCAGCGGCACCACTTTGGAGTAGCGCCAGAAGGAGTCGGGCCAGCCGTGGCTGAGGACCAGCGGCAGGACGGGCCCGGCGGGCCGCACGGCGCGGGCATGCACGAAGTGGATGCCCGCGCCGCCCAGCCGGACCCGGAAGCGCGGCAGCCGGGCGAGCGCCTCCTCCTGCGCCGCCCAGTCGAACCCGTCCGCCCAGTAGGCGACCAGTTCCCGCAGATAATCCATGTCGGCCCCGGCCGCCCAGCCGGTGTCCTCGGCCGCGTCCGGCCAGCGCGTCGCCCGCAGCCGGACCCGCAGATCATCGAGGGCGGCGGGCGCGGCCCGCACGGTGAACGGCTCCGGCCGAAGCGGCTGATCAGGCATGGCAGGCATGGCAGGCATGCTACGACGCGGGGGGCGCGGGCTCCGGCCGGTGGGGCGGGGAGGCGTCAGGGGCGGTAGGGGTGGGTCAGCGTCATGGGGGTCTGCGCGATGTCGACGACGTCGGGGGGAAACTGACGGCCCGCCGTGTAGTAGCGGGCGCGGGTACGGCCGACGGGCTGGAGGATCTCGGCGGCCGTCAGATCACGCAGATCGCGCTGGGCCTGCTGGAGGCTGAGAGCTTCGGCGTTCTGGTAGCGGGAACGGCGCACGCGTCCGGCCATGGCGACGTCGTGGAGCGCGGTGACGGTGCGTTCGTCCAGGCCCCGGCCTGCGGCGAAGGCCGCGAGAGCGGCCCAGACGCGACCCGAGCGTGCGAGCCGGCCCTGGACGGTCTGAGCCTGCTGGTGGTAGGCGGTGAGATTGAACCTGATCCAGCCGGAGACGTCCTGGTCGGGCTGGTACCGGCTGCCCCGGTCGTTGAGTTCGCGGTAGTACTCCCAGGTGTTGCCGGGCCGTCCCAGCCAGCTCTCGACGGAGGAGAACTCGGGTGCCAGGACCCCTTCCCTGGCGATCATGAGGGTTTGCAGGGAGCGGGACATGCGGCCGTTGCCGTCGGCCCAGGGGTGGATGGAAACCAGGTGCAGGTGAGCCATCGCGGCCCGCACGAGGGCGTGGGTGGTGTCGCTCTGGTTGAGCCAGTCGACGAGTTCCCCCATCAGGCCGGCGACGAGCGGGGCGTCGGGGGCGGTGTAGGCGGCGATGCTCGGATCGCGGGCGTCGGTGACGTAGACCGGGCCCCTGCGCCACTGGCCCGCCGGGCGGCGGACGGTGTGCCGGTGTCCCTGCAGCATCCAGTGAAGGCTGTTGAGCAGCCCCTTGCTGTAGGAGAAGTCCTCGACGTCGTGGAGGGTCTGGATGTAGGTCATCATCCGCTGGTAGGCGAGGGTCTCCTCCCGGTTCTCCTCCGAGATGTCGACCTCGCTCTCGCCTTCCATGAGGTCCTCGACGTCCACGGTCGCCACCTTGAAGCCCTCGATGGAGTTCGAGGCCGCCACCGCGTCCGCGGTGAGGAACTTCCGCAGACCTGCCGTCCATTTGGTGGCGGCCCGCACGTCATGACGCAGGGTCACGCGCATCCGGTCGATCTGTTCGAGGACCTCGCGGTCGGCCGCGGTGAGGTCTGGCGTGGGGAAGAGCACTACCTGACGATATATTGACGCAATCATTGCGTCAAACCATCGAAGCGCTCCTCCTCCGGCAGGACGCACCAGCGGGCGCAGGTCTCCTGTACGGAATCCTCGGCGTCCTCGGCGTCCTCGGCGTCCTCGGCGTCCTCGGCGTCCTGCGCCGGACCGAGCAGCCGGTGGCCGGGACGGGCAGTCGGCCGCGTTCGGCGGTGAGGGAGGCGAGTGTGGGGCCGGAGAGGGCCGGCCGGGGCGGCGGGGGCACCGCGGCGTCAGCCCTGCGGGGTGGGGTGGGCGGCCAGCCACTCCTCGAACGTCTGGCCGCCCCACGGGCCTGCTCCGGCCGGCAGCAGTCCGTCGCCGGTCATGGCCCTGCCGGTGGCGCCGGGCAGGGTGAGCGGCAGCAGCAGACGCCGCTCACCGCGGGCCCGCAGCAGGCGGCGCACCATGTCGGTGAGCTGCTCGGCCCGCGGTCCGGCGAGTTCGGGGGCCATGCCCTGCGCCGGGGCCGACGCCAGGCGTACCAGGCACTGGGCGACCTCGCGGGCCGCGACGGGCCTGGTCCGCATCCGGGGCACCACCGCGAGCGGCCCCGGCATCCGGTCGAGGGTCTGCTGGGCGAACTCGTGGAACTGGGTGGCGCGCAGCACCGTCCACGGCGTGGGGCCGGCCTTCACCAGCTCCTCCTGGCGCAACTTGCCCTGGTAGTAGCCGAGTCCGACCCGGTCGATACCGACGATCGACAGGGCGAGGTGATGGCGTACGCCCGCCCGCGCCCCGGCGTCCAGGAGGGTACGGCCGGCCCTCTCGAAGAAGGCGACGGACTTGCGCCCGCTCATGGTGGTCGTGTTGCTCACGTCGATGACCGTGTCGACGCCCGCCAGGGCCGTGTCGGCTCCCGCGCCCGTGAGGAGGTCCACGCCCCGGGAGCGGGCCAGCACGACCGGCTCCCGGCCGGCCGCGGTCAGTTCCTCGACCACGAGCCGTCCCACCAGCCCGGTCCCGCCTGCCACCGCTACCCGCATGCCGGTCCTCCCTTTCGCTCCCATGCTGCCGTACGTCATCGGGTGCCGCCCTGCCGGGCCGGGCCTCCCGCCCCGGCAGGACGGCAGGAGTACGGCCCGCCGCCGTGTACCTGGCCGGGGGCTCGCGTACCGCGTTCTCGCGTTCTCGCGTTCTGGTGGGCGGCCCCGGGTTGGTTCGGTGGGGATGCCGTACGGCCTGTCGGCGGGCGGAGTTGGTCCGCGCGGGTCGGACCGCCAGGGCCGGGACGGGGCCGCTCCGGTCCGGCCGGGCCCACCTGCGCTCACAGCAGGCGTCGGATGTCGCCGCGGACGCGGTAGAAACCGCCGGCCGCCGGGTGGAGGGCGTCCACGACGTACCGGCCGCCGGGCTGGCGTATGGCGCGGGGGAACTGGACGTTCCAGGACGGGTCGTAGCCCTCGGACACCACGTGGACACGGACGCGGCCGGCCTCCTGGGTGCATTCGACGACGACCGTGCCGGCGGGGGCGTGGGTGACGGCGGCCACCGCGGTCGCGGCCGTGGCCGGGGCGTGGGCCGGCATGGCGGCGGCGAGTTTGACGTCCCGGGCCACCGGCACGGTGCCCTGCTGGGCGGCGTGGACGGCCGCCTCGCTCGCGTCCACGCACACCAGGGAGCCGTCCGTGGTCACCAGGTAGAGCCGCTCGTCGCGGTACTGCATCGACAGCGCCGAGCCGCCGCCGGTGCCCAGCTTCCACAGGCGGGTGCCGTCCCGGCCGAAGCAGTAGACGGAGGAGGCGGCGTCCCCGGCGAAGACGAAACGTCCGCCGGGCGCGGCGGCGCAGGAGTAGACCGCGCTGTCGCAGGCGTAGGTGGCCTCGATCGCGCCGGTGGCCTTCGACAGCCGCTGGACCGCGTGATGGGCGGTGCCCGCGTACACGGCGTCGTCCTCCTGCCAGCCGAACAGGACGCCGCCCCGGGTGGGCGTGTGCCACAACTGGCCGCTGCCGTCGGGCGCGTAGGCGGTGACGCCCTCTTGGTGGCCGTGGTAGACGGCGCGGTCATCGACGCGGACCATCCAGGCGTGCTCGCCCTGGCTGCGGCGGGCCCATTGGTGTTCGTCCTCGTGGTCGATGACGGTGAGGCGGCCGTCGCAGTCGGAGACGTTCAGGACGCCCTGGTGGATGTCGAGCCAGAAGATGTCGACGTCGGCGGCGATGTCGTAGGCGGCGAAGGGGACTTTCGCCGAGAGGTCGTAGACCCGGCCGTCGTCGCAGCCGGCGTAGATCCAGAAGTCGTCGGCGACCAGGCACTTGACGCCGTCCGGCAGACTGAAGCGGGCCAGGACCGCGCCCTCGTGGTCGAGGGTGTAGACGTCGCCCGCCTGGTTGCCGACCCAGCAGCGGTCGTCGTCGACGTGGATGCCGAACGCGGAGGAGCCGGTGCGAAAACGCCACAGCACGGGGGCGACGGCGCGGGCGGTGGAGGGGGCGGAGGCGACCTGACGGCGGGTCACCGCGCGCGGGGCGCGTCCGCCCGGGACGGCCGGGGCGTATCCCTTGCGGACCTTCTCCCCGACCTTCTTCGCCGCGGCGCCGCGCGCCTTCTCCCCGGTGGGGAACGTCGTCGTCTGCGTCTGCCCCGCCGAGCCGATGCGCCCGTAGCGCACCGTCACCGTCGCGCCGTCGACCAGGACCTCGTAGAACTTGTGGGCGGCGCTGTCGTCCTGCGACAGCTCCAGATACGTCGACACCCTCGACACGGACACGGCAGACCCCTCCCCAGGCGAGGAGCGGCGGCCTTTTCGCAGCTCCCACTGCTCACACCGTAGGAGGAGGCACTGACAAGCGGTCCGACACCGACTGAACGGGGTTCGGGGCCACCGGTGTTGGTCGCTCACGCGTGTGGTGGGGTGGGCGGCGGGGGGCCGGGGGTCTTGGGGTTCGCGGGCGGCCTGTTTCCAAGTGTCCCTTCGGTAACCCCCTTCACAGGGCATGCACATGGCGTGCGAGGATGCGGCTCCCGGTATCGAGTACCGGCGTAGAGGGGAACACCATTGAGATCACGGAAACTGAGCCGTAAGAAGCGGCAGGCGGGCATCGTCACGGCGGCGGCGGCCTCGGTCGTCGCCGGTGCGGTGCTGGTGCCGAACTGGAGCGCGGGCGCGGCGACTTCCGCCGAGCCCTCGGTGGACCCGTCGACCAGGGCCACCTTCCAGAAGCTGGCGGACGCGGTCTTCACCGACCGGACCGACGCCCTGGTGGACGGCGGGAGCAGCGCGCACCACGCGCCGCTGTCGAAGCGGTTCTCGGGTGAGGTGAAGCTGTCCTCGGCGCAGTCGCGGAACGAGAGTTCGGCGCTGACGCAGCTGCGGCAGCGCAAGTCCCGGCTGGCGTCGCTCGGCGAGAAGTACAGCGCCGCCAAGACGAGCGTCACCCTGGACCGTACGCGGGTCAAGGGTGCGCGTGCCACGGTCGACGTCACCGAGACCACGACGCTGACCTATGAGAAGGCCAAGGGCAACGAGCCGAAGACCACCGGCTTCCAGGCCCATCACCGGCTGACGTTCAAGGCCGGGCGTTCGGGCGACTGGCAGCTGAGCGGTGTCCGCGACACCGACGACGGGGTCGCGGTCAACCAGGTCCTGGCCGCGCCGGCCGTCGCCGCGCCGAAGACGGCCGCCGACGACGCCCCGCCGGAGGCGACCCGTTCGGCCATCACCACGCCGGCGCCGGCCAAGCCGAAGAACTTCACGGCTTCCGGCTACGACTACAAGGCGATGGCGGCGTACGCGGCCAAGTACTGGAACAACTACAACCCGGACTACCCGAACTTCAACGGGCAGGGGGCGGGCGGCGACTGCACCAACTTCGTCAGCCAGTCCCTGAAGGCCGGCGGCTGGAAGCACGTGCCGGGTTACACGGACGACTTCCACAAGTGGTTCGGCACCGCCGACATCCAGTCGGACTCCTTTGTCGGCGTCAACGAGTTCTCCTGGTTCGCGCTGTCCTCCAAGCGGGTCACCTCGCTGGACAACGTCTACCAGCTGGACGTCGGTGACGTGCTGCAGATGGACTTCAACAAGGACGGGTCCAAGGACCACACGATGATCGTCACCTACCGCAGCCCGCAGGGTGTGCCGTACGTGACGTACCACTCCACCAACACCTACAACCGTTCGGTGGCGAGCATCATCGCCTCGTACCCGACGGCGGCGTACTACGCCTACCGCACCTGACGGTCCGGCAGGCGACAAGGTGGTGAGGGCGGGAGCCGGGCCGGGGGCCCGGCTCCCGTTCTTTCCGGCCGGCTGAAGTCCGCCCGGAGGCGGTCGCCGGAGCGGGCCGCGCCGATCTCGCCCCTGCCGTGCGGCGGCCTGGCGCGGCGCCCCGGCGGCTGTGCTGTGGCGGTGGACGAGCCGGGGCGCGAATGGCGGGAGATCGAGGCCGAGTTGGCCCGCAGCTGCCGACGTCCGCCCTCGGCATCCCCTACGGACGGGCCGGGGAGTGAGCGCCGGAATGGGGCCGGTACGGCCCCGTCAGGCCTGCCGGGGCGGCGGGTTGCTCAGGGAGTGCGCGTCCTGCTCCTGTCCGGTCGTGGCGGACCAACTGGCGAGCAGCTTCAGGCCGTCCTCCGCGGCGGTTCTGGGGGGCGCGCTGTAGACGACAACGCTCAGGCCGCTTTCGTCCGGCAGGCTCAGGGTCTCCTGATCGAGTTCCAGTTCGCCGACGAGCGGATGGTTGAGGCGTTTGGTGCTCTCGCGGAAGACATGCACGTCGTGCGAGCCCCACATCACGCGGAAGGCGTCGCTGCGGGTGGACAGTTCACCGATCAGGTTCGACAGCTCCCGGTCGTAGGGGTTCTTCCCCGCCTCGATGCGCAGCGCGCCCACGGCGAAGCGGGCCATGCGTTCCCAGTCGGTGTAGAACCGCCTGGCTGCGGAGTTGAAGAACGCGAACCGGACGACGTTCGCCCCGCATGTCGGGTCGGCATACATCTCCGAGTACAGGGCCCGGCCCAACGGGTTGGCGGCCAGCGTATCGAGGCGGTTGTTCATCACGTACGCCGGCAGCTCCGGCATGCCATCGACGATCCGCGCCACACTCGGCCGCACCGTCGGTCGGCTCTCCCGCCACGGTGCCCGCGTTCGCGGCGCCGGTCCGGCAGCGCGGGCGAGGTCGTACAGGTACATGCGCTCGGTGTCGTCGAGCCGCAGGGCGTGGGCGAGGGTGTCGAGCACACTGTCGGAGACGCCTTGGAGGTTGCCGCGCTCCAGGCGCGTGTAGTACTCGACGCTCACGCCGGCGAGCGTGGCCACCTCTCCCCTGCGCAGTCCGGGCACCCGGCGCTGACCGTACGTCGGCAGACCGGCCTGCTCCGGGGTGATCTTGTCGCGTCGGGAGCGGAGGAATGCGCTGACTGCGTCCCTGTTGTCCATGAGGCCAGGGTAGGCAGGCTGCGCGACGGGTGAGGGGCCCTGCCAGTACCCCTCACGGCAAGGACTCCCCCGTCACGGCCGTCTCGCGTTGCATGGTGCGTGCCCCGATCCTCCCGGGGCCCGACCGGTGCGAGGACGCACGCGCCCCGGTCGGCAGCACCTGAACACTGACAGGACACAGCAGATGAGCAACCAGGTCGAGACGGTGACGGAGAGCCCCGCGGATGTCGTGCGAGGGCTGTATGACGCGTTGGGGAAGGGCGATGTGCCGGGTGTCCTGGCAAAGCTCGCCCCCGAGGTGATCGTCGATGAGCCGAACCAGCTCCCCTACGGCGGCGTGCACCAGGGCCGCGAGGTGTTCGTGCAGTCGGTCCTCGGCGCGATGATGGGCTACGCCGACGTCGCCATTACCGATGCCGACGTCTTCGAGGGCCCGGCCGGCGTCATCGGAACGCTCACCGGAACACTCACAGCCCACACCACCGGTGAGAAGTACCCGCTGACCATGGTCGAGATCCACCAGGTCGAGGACGGCCTGGTCCGCAAGATCGACGTCTACACCAAGAACCCCCACGAACTCGCCGCGTTCTACGCACGCGCCGAGGCGGGCACCCGCTGACCACGACGCTCGTCGGGTCTTCCGGTGGTGCACGCGGAGACCCGCTTCGCTGAGGTCGTCGGGTGGCCGGCAGTCATCCGCACCAGTCGTACGGTGCGGGCATGTGCGGGGACGGAGTCCCCGGCTGCGGCTGGACGTGACCATGGACGACGACTCGGGGCGTTCATGGACCCGGTCGCGGCCTGCGCGCAGTTCCTCACCACCGCCGGCAGGCTCGTTCCCGCTGCCCGCACCCGCACGGGCCCGGGGGGCCGGTACGGGTGCGCGGGCGGGGAGGGGTTCAGATGAGGCCCTGGGCGAGCATCGCCTCCGCGACGCGTTCGAAGCCGGCGATGTTGGCGCCGGCCGCGTAGTCGCCGGGGACGCCGTAGCGTTCGGCGGTGTGCCAGCACAGGTCGTGGATGTCGCGCATGACCGTGGCCAGTTCGCTCTCCACCCGCTCCTTGGTCCAGCTGTCGCGGGCGCTGTTCTGGCGCATCTCCAGGGCGCTGACCGCGACGCCGCCGGCGTTGGCCGCCTTGCCCGGCCCGTAGGCGACGCCCGCGTCGCGCAGGATGCGGACCGCGGAGGGGGTGACGGGCATGTTCGCGCCCTCCGAGACCGCCTTCACTCCCCCGCGCACCAGGGCCAGCGCGTCCTTGGCGTCGAGTTCGTTCTGGGTCGCCGAGGGCAGCGCCACGTCGGCGGGCACCTCCCACACCGAGCCGCCGGGCACATAGGCGGCGGAGGCGCCGCGGCGGTGGGCGTAGTCCTCCACGCGGCCCCGCTCGACTTCCTTGACCTGCTTGAGGAGGTCCAGGTCGATGCCCTTGTCGTCCACGACGTAGCCGCCGGAGTCGGACACCGTCAGGGCGCGGGCGCCGAGTTGGTGGAGTTTCTCCACCGTGTAGATGGCCACGTTGCCCGATCCGGAGACCAGCACCTGCTGGCCGGGCAGGTCCTCGCCGCGCCGGCGCAGCATCTCCGCGACGAAGAGGACGTTGCCGTAGCCGGTGGCCTCGGTGCGGCCGGCCGAGCCGCCCCAGCCGGTGCCCTTGCCGGTGAGGACCCCCGCCTCCCACCGGTTGGTCACCCGCCGGTACTGGCCGAACAGGAAGCCGATCTCGCGTCCGCCCACCCCGATGTCGCCGGCCGGTACGTCCGTGCCCGCGCCGATGTGCCGGTGGAGCTCGGTCATGAACGACTGGCAGAACCGCATCACTTCGGTGTCGCTGCGCCCGCGCGGGTCGAAGTCGCTGCCGCCCTTGCCGCCGCCGATGCCCAGGCCGGTCAGGGCGTTCTTGAAGATCTGCTCGAAGCCGAGGAACTTGACGATGCCGAGGTCGACGGAGGGGTGGAAGCGCAGGCCGCCCTTGTAGGGGCCCAGGGCGCTGTTGAACTCCACGCGGAAGCCGCGGTTGACGTGGACGCGGCCGGTGTCGTCCTGCCACGGCACCCGGAAGAGGATCTGCCGTTCGGGCTCGCAGATCCGCTCCACCAGCGCCTCCTCCCCCAGCTCCGGCCGGGCCGCCAGCACCGGGGCCAGCGTCTCCAGCACTTCCCTGGCCGCCTGGTGGAACTCCGGCTGGGCCGGACTGCGGCGCACGACCTCGTCGTGGACGGCGGTGAGCCTGTCCCGCGCGGACGCGGTGGACGCTGTGGATGCTGATGTCATGGCAACCCCTTCCGGGCCAACGGCACATGAGCCGCCGTCAGTACTACTCCGCCCGGCTAGGGCCCCGGCAAAGCAGCGCTCGGCCCGGGCCGGGGTTCGGCGGAGGCTGCGGCCGAGGGTGGCTGCGCGCCGGCGCCGAGGGTGGCTAGTGCTGTGACCGGGAAGGTTCACCGGCTCGCGACGCCCGGCACGGCACCTCGCCGCGTTGTCGCATCACCCGAGTACATCCAGTACGCGGGCAATGCTCCGCCTTGCGATGTACCGCACCGGACGCCGCGAGCTTTCCGGCAAACCCTCCCGGCCACAGCACTAGAGCGCCGGCCGCAGCCAGCCCCCCGCCAGGAGGCGGGCGCACCAGGCGTCCATCACCGCGCCCACCTTGGCGCGTTCGGTGCCCCAGCCGCGGGCCAGGCTCTCCACCGCGAGGTCGACGAAACCGTCGCTGTGGCGCAGCGCCATCCACATGGTGGCGGCGAGGGGTGTGCAGTGCACCGCTGCGGGGCGGCCTTCGGCCCGCAGGGTGAGCCGGCCGTCGGCGAGGGCGGTGGTGGTGACTCCGTCACTGGGCAGGATGCGCATGAGGGGGGCCTTCCCTGGCGGGCTTGTCGGGCGTGGGGGTCCGGCCGCTGCTGCGGCCGTACCACCAGTCTGGTCCGCCGGGCCCCGGCGGACCATGGACCTGGGGCCCGGGAACGGGATCGGGTCTGCCGCAGGAAGGCGGTGTACCTGAGTACCCCAACTGCGTTCAAGGGGTGGCCGGTTGTGGACGGGGGCGGGCGGTCACCGTTTAGAGTGCCCGGCTGTGACGACCTCCTTCTCCTCCCCCGGCGGGCCGCCGCTCCGGCGTGAGCGGGCGTTCGTGGTGCTGGCCGCGGCGCGGACGGTGTCGGTGCTAGGCAACGGGTTCGCCCGGGTCGCCCTCGCCTTCGCGGTGCTCGGGCTGCCGGGTGCCGGGCCGGGACGGCTGTCGCTGGTGCTGGCCTGCCAGGCGCTGCCGCAGCTGGCGTTGATCCTGGTCGGCGGGGTGATCGCGGACCGGATGTCGCGGGCGCGGCTGATGGCGCTGGCGGATGTGCTGGGCGCCGGCGCCTACGGCGGGCTGGCCGCGCTGGTGCTGAGCGGGCACGCGCCGGTGGCGGCGATGTGCGCGCTGGCGGTGGCGGCCGGTACCGCGACCGCCCTGTTCGCACCCGCGATGGACGGCATGGTGGTGCTGCTGGTGCCCGCCGGCCGGCGGCAGCGGGCCAACGGGCTGCTGCGGGTGGCCACCAACAGCGCCCTGCTGCTGGGCCTGGCCCTGTCCGGGGTGACCGTGGCGCTGGTCGGCGCGGGCTGGGCGCTCGCCCTGAACTCCGCCTCGTTCGCCGTCAGCGCGCTGCTCACCGCCCGTCTGCCGGTGGCCGCCCGGCCGCCGGGGAAGACCTCGGGGTGGGCCGAACTGCGCGAGGGCTGGCGGGAGTTCGCTTCCCGGCAGTGGCTGTGGACGGTCGTCGTGCAGTACGCGGTCGTCATGGCCGCGCTCAACGCCAACGTCGGTGTACTGGGACCGCTGGCCGCCCGGGAGTATCTGGGCGGGGCCCGTGCCTGGTCGATGGTCGTCGGCGCGCAGGCGCTGGGCACGGTCGCCGGGGCCGGGCTCGCCGCCCGGGTCCGGGTCGGACGGCCGCTGCTGGTGGCCGTCCTGGTGACCTTCCCCGCCGCCCTGCCCATCGCGCTGCTCGCCGCCCGCGCCCCGCTGTGGGCGCTGGTCCCGGCCGCGTTCGGCGCCGGCGTCTGCGGCGACGTCTTCGGCGTGCTGTGGGCCACCACGATCCAGCGCGAGATCCCCGAACAGCTGTTGTCCCGCGTCAGCTCCTACGACTGGTTCGGCTCCCTCGCGCTGGCCCCGCTCGGCCTGCTCGCCGCGGGCCCGGCCGCGAGCGCGGTAGGCGTCGGCCACGCCCTCGCCTGCTGCGCGGCCCTGGCCACCCTCGCCACCGCCGCCGCCCTGCTCTCCCCCGCCGTCCGCGCCCTGCGCGCGGACACCGGCCCCTCACACACCCCGGGCCCGCTCACTCCCGCCCCGCCCACCGCGGGATCACCCACCACCGAACCGGCGGCCGGGCCGGATGCTACCTCCGGTAGCATGTGAACCATGAGCGGTAGTAGAAAGTACTCGATCAGTCTTCCCGAGGAACTCGCCGAGACCGTACGGACCCATGTCGGCCCGGGCGGCTTCTCCGCATACGTGGCGGAGGCCCTGGAGCAGCGGGTGGCCATGGACCGGCTCCGCGAGATCGTCACCGACTTCGAGACCGACAACGACCCGTTGTCCCGGGAGGAGATCGAAGCGGCCCGCGCTGTGCTGCGTCACGATCGGCGTGACGCGGGCGGTGCTGCGGCCTGATGCCCGGCACGCTCCTCCTCGACAGCGAGGGTCTGTCCAAGCTCTACCTCAAGGACCGCATCGTCCTCGCCCTCGTCCAGGCAGCCCTGGAAGAAGGCATACGCGTGGCCACCACCGCGATGACCACCCTGGAGGCGGACTACGCACGCATCCACCCCGCCCGCATCCGGTGGGTGCTCTCACGCATTGACGTACATGACGTCACCAAGCACGTCACCGACCAAGCCGCGGCGCTGTTGCGCGGCAACCGCCTCAGTGGCCACAAGTACGCCATCGACGCCGTGCTCTGCACCGTGGCACGCTCCGTGCCGGGACCGGTCACCGTGCTCACCTCCGACCCCGAGGACATCAGCCGGCTGTGCGGGCCCGCCATCGAGGTCGTCACCGTCTGACGGTGCGCGCCCAGGCTCCCCGTATGCCGTACGGGCCGCAACGCCCGAGGGTCTGCCCGGGCGGCCGGGCTCACTCCAGGCTGTCGAGGAAGTCGCGCATCACCTTCTGGAAGAGTTCCGGTTCCTCCAGGTGGGGCAGGTGGCTGGACTCCTCGAAGATCTCCCAACGGGCGCCGGGGATCAGGTCCTTGAAGGGCTGGACGGTGGCGGGGGTGGCCTCGTCGTAGCGGCCGGAGATGATCAGGGTCGGCACGTTCACGTCGGGGCAGTACTGCGTCACCGACCAGTCCTTGAGGGTGCCCACGACGTGGAACTCGCTGGGGCCGTTCATCGCGTAGTAGACGGTGGGGTCGTTGTAGACCTCGTAGAAGGAGGCGAGGTACTCGCGCGGCCACGGCTTGAGGCGGCAGACGTGGCGCTCGTAGAACGGGCGCATCGCCGCGTGGTACTCCTCGGAGTCCGTGGTGCCGGCCGCCTCGTGGCGCAGCAGGGTCTCGTTGACCTCGGGCGGCAGTTCCGCGCGCAGCCGTTCGGCCTCCTTGAGCCAGAGCGGGTAGGAGGCGGGCGAGTTGGCGATGACCAGGCCGCGCAGTCCGGCCGGGCGGGCGGCGGCGACCTTGGTGATGAGCAGGCCGCCCCAGGACTGGCCGAACAGGACGTAGTTGTCGGCGATGCCCAACTGGGTGAGCAGGTTGGCGAGTTCGTCGGCGAACAGGTCGGGGGTCCAGAAGTCGGCTCCCTTGTCGGGCAGATGGGTGGAGCCGCCGTTGCCGAGCTGGTCGTAGAGGACCACCGGGCCGGTGGTCGCGGCGAGTTGGGTGAGGGGGCGCAGATAGTCGTGGGTGCTGCCGGGGCCGCCGTGCACGGCGACCAGGGCCGGGCGGCCGGAGGAGAGGTCGCCGGTCACCTGGTACCAGGTCTCGTAGGGCCCGAAGGGGACGGTGCCCCTGCGCTTGCGTGTCGCCGTCATCTCTCCATCACTTCCTGCTCTGTCGGGCGGCGGGTGAGACGGCGAGCGCCTCGGATGCGCCGAAGGCCTCGGCGGCTTCGGTGTCGAGCCACTCCTCAAGGGTCCGGGCGGTGACGTCCGCGCGCTCCTCGATGATCGTGAAGTGGTTGGCGGGCACCGGGCGCAGACTGTGGCCGGGCTCCCAGGGCTCGGCCCGGCCGGCGGTCAGCTCCGGGGAGGGGTTGTCGCCGTCGGGCACGAAGGACTGGGTGCACTGCACGAACAGCACCGGTGCCTCGACGGGGGGCAGCGGCAGGTCGGGGACGAGCTCGACCCAGCGGCCCATCGCGGAGAGCCGGGTGGTGTCGAACTCCCCGAACGCGGACTCCTTGTGGAACAGCCCGCGCGCCAGATCACCCATCGGTACGCCCTCGCCCGCTCCGTCGTGCACGGTGAAGGTGTCCAGCAGCACCACCCCGTAGGGGCGTATGCCGTGCGCGCGTTCCAGGTGCGCGGCGGTCGCGTAGGCGAGGGTGCCGCCGGAGGAGTAGCCGATCAGTACGAACGGCTCACCGTCCGCCGCCTCCAGCACGGTGCGGGCCAGCCCCTGCACGGCGGCCTCGGGGGTCGCCGGCAGGCTCTCGCCTGCGTCGAAGCCGAGGACGGGCAGCGCGGAGACCCGGCGCCGGCCCGACAGCCGGGAGACGACCCGGGCGTGCTGGTAGGCGCCCCCGGTCGCCATCGGCGTGTTGACGAAGATCAGGTGCGGGCCGTCGGGGCCGTCCGCGAGCCGGGTCACGGTGGGTACGGCCGCCAGTTCGGCGGCGTCGGCGTAGGAGGGCCGGACGGCCGCCGCCGCCCGCAGCAGGTCGAAGCCCTTGTCCTCGTGGCCGGAGAAGACCGCCCCGTGGAAGAGGTCGCGCAGCGTCTCGCCGCGCGCGACCGTGCGGACCGGCGCCGCGGGCTCCTCGGGCGTTCCGGCCGTCGCGGCGGCCGGGGCCTGGACGGCGTACTCGTCGAGCAGCAGCGCCGCGAGCCGGGCCGGGGTGTCGCTGTCGAAGACGACCATCGGCGGCAGCTTCAGCGCGGTGTCCTTCATCAGGGTGTTGCGCAGTTCCATCGCGCTCAGCGAGTCGAAGCCCTGCTCCAGGAAGCCGCGTTCGACGTCCACGGCGTCGGCGCTAGCGTGCCCGAGGATCGCCGCGGCCCGCTCCCGCACCAGTTCCCGCAGCGCCGCGTCCTGCTCCTCGCGGGACACCTGCGCGATCCGCGACCAGATGACCTCCACCTCCCCGCCGCCGGCTCCCGCCGTACGGCGCTGGGCGGTGACCGGGCGCAGCAGCGCGGCCAGTTTCCCGGCCCTGGCGTGCAGGGCCGTGCGGTTGATGTGCAGGGGGACGGTGGCCGGCCGGCCGGAGGCGAGAGCGGCGTCGAAGAGGGCCACCGCCTCCTCGGGGGTGAGCGGCGGCAGCCCCTGGCGCTCCATCCGCTTCACGTCCGTCTCCGACAGGTACTGCCCCAGCCCCGTGTCCAGCCACAGCCCGTAGGCGAGTGAACTCGCTGCCAGGCCTTGGTTGTTGCGGTGGGTGGCGAGGGCGTCGAGGAAGGTGTTGGCGGCGGCGTAGTTGGCCTGTCCGGCGGCGAGGGTGAGGCCGCCGGCGGAGGAGATGAGGGTGAAGAAGGCCAGATTGTCGGTGAGTTCGTGCAGATGCCAGGCGGCATCCGCCTTCGGTGCGAGGACGGCGTCGATGCGCTCGGGTGTCATGGTGGCGATGAGGCCGTTGTCTCCGGTGCCCGCCGCGTGGACGATCCCGGTGAGGGGGTGCGCGGCGGGGACGGCGGCCAGGAGGCGGGCGACCGCGTCGCGGTCGGACACGTCACAGGCCGCGATCGTGACCTGCGCCCCCAACCCGGTGAGCTCTGCGTCGAGTTCGGCGGCGCCGGGCGCGTCAGGGCCGCGCCTGCTGGTGAGCAGCAGGTGGCGTACGCCGTGTGCGGTGATGAGGTGGCGGGCGAGGTGGGCGCCGATACCGCCCGTACCACCGGTGATCAACACCGTGCCCTCCGGGTCGACCGCGGGCACCTCGGCGGACCGGGCGGTCACCGGCGTCAGCCGCGGAACGAACAAGCCGCCCGCGCGGACCGCGCTCTCCGGCTCACCCGAGGCGACAACGGCCGCGAAGTCGCCTTCGCCGTCGGTGAGTTGGATACGGCCGGGACTCTCCGCCTGCGCCGCCCGCACCAGCCCCCACACCGGAGCCTGCGCCAAGTCGACGTCCTCGCCCGGCTCCACGGCCACCGCACCCCGGGTCGCCACCAGCAGGGTGGAGTCGGCGAAGCGTTCACCGGCCAGCCACTCCTGCACCACCCCCAACACCTGGTGCGCGGCAGACCGTACAGCCTCCGGGACCGGACCTTGGGCGGCCGGGACACGGTAGAGGACCGCACCCGACACCGCCTCCGTACCCACCCGCACCTCCTCCCACAGCAGGGGGGCGGAAACCTCGGCGACGGAGGTGCCCGGCAGCGGGCGCCAGCCGATCTCGAAGAGGGATTCCTGTCGTCCGCCCGCCAGTTGCTCCTGGGAGACCGGGCGGAAGGTGAGGCTCTGGACGGAGAGGACCGGGGCGCCGGTGGTGTCGGAGGCGTCCAGGGACATGGTGTTCTCGCCGGTCCAGGTGATGCGGACCCGCAGGGCGGTGGCGCCGACCGCGTAGAGGCTGACGCCCTCCCAGAAGAAGGGCAGCAGGGGCTTGGCGCCGTCCTCGATGTCGGTGTCGGTGTCGTCGGTGGAGCCGGTGCCCAGGGCGTGCATGGTGGCGTCGAGGAGGGCGGGGTGGATGCCGTAGCCGGCGGCGTCGGTGTGGGCCCGGGCGGGGAGTTCGATCTCGGCGTAGATGTCGTCGCCGGTGGTCCAGGCGGCTTTCAGGCCTTGGAAGACGGGGCCGTAGTGGTAGCCGCGTTCGCGCAGCACCTCGTAGGTGTCGCTGATGTCGGCCTCGGTGGCGCCGGGCGGGGGCCAGGCGGTGAGGCCGGCGGCGGGGGCGGGTGCGCCGGTGGAGAGGAGGCCCTCGGCGTGCAGGAGCCAGGGGGTGCCGGGCTCGGCGTGCTCGTGGCGGGAGTGGACGCGCAGGGTGCGCCGGCCCGCTTCGTCGGGGGCGCCCAGGGCGACCTGGAGGGCGGCTCCCCCGTCGGCGGGGAGCACCAGGGGAGCCTGGAGGGTGAGTTCCTCCACGGTGGTGCAGCCGAACTGTTCGCCTGCGCGCAGGGCGAGTTCGACGAATCCGGTGCCCGGCAGCAGCACGGTCCCCAGCACGTCGTGGTCGGCGACCCAGCCGTGGGTGGCCGCCGCGAGCCGTCCGGTCAGGACCGCCTCCTCGGAGCCGGCCAGCGCGACCGACGCGCTGAGCAGCGGGTGCTCGACGGCTGCCTGCCCGTGGTGGGCGACGTCGGTGACGGCGGTGGCCTCCACCCAGAACCTGCGGTGCTGGAAGGCGTAGGTCGGCAGGTCGGCACGCCGGGCTCCGGTGCCGGCGTAGAAGGCGTCCCAGTCGACGCGGGCGCCCGCGGTGTGGAGCCGGCCCAGGGCCGTGAGGAGGGCGCGTGCTTCGGGGCGCTTCTTGCGCAGGGCCGACACGACGGCCGTGTCGTCGCTGTCGAGGGTGGACTGGGTGAGGGCGGAAAGGATCGCGTCCGGTCCCAGTTCGAGGAAGCGGGTCACTCCCTTGGTGTGGAGGTGGGTGACGGTGTCGGCGAAGCGGACGGCTTCGCGCAGGTGGCGGGTCCAGTACTCCGGGGTGCCCCACTCGTCGGTGATCTCGCCGTGGACTCCGGCGACGACCGGGATGCGCGGCTGCTGGTGGGTGACGCTCTGCGCGACCAGATGGAACTCGGCCAGCGCCGGTTCCATCAGCGGGGAGTGGAAGGCGTGCGAGACCCGAAGCCGGGTCGTCTTACGGCCCTGCTGCGTGAACTCCGCGACCAGCGCCTCGACTTCAGCTTCCTCGCCTGAGATGACCACGGAGGTGGGGCTGTTGATCGCAGCGATCCCCACCGCGTCGCTCACGAACGGCAGGAGTTCCTCTTCGGTGGCCTGGATCGCGGCCATGGCACCACCGGCCGGGAGTGCCTGCATGAGGCGCCCGCGGGCCGTCACCAGCCGGGCCGCGTCCTCCAGCGAGATCGCACCCGACACATGCGCGGCGGTGATCTCGCCGATGGAGTGCCCGGCCAGGTAGTCGGGGCGCACCCCCCACGACTCAACGAGGCGGTACAACGCGGTTTCTACGGCGAACAGGGCGGGCTGGGTGTAGGCGGTGCTGTTCAGCAGCGCCTCGTCCTCACCCCACATCACCTCATACAGCGGACGCTCAAGGAACGCGTCGATGGCCGCCACGACCTCGTCCAGGGCGCGGGCGAACTCGGGGTAGACGGCGTGCAGTTCACGGCCCATCCCCAGACGCTGGGCACCCTGGCCGGTGAACAGGAACGCGGTCTTGCCGGGCCGTGCCGAGCCGGTGGTGACGTCGGCCGAGCCGCGGCCTTCGGCCAGGGCGGACAGTCCGGTGAGGAGTTCCTCGCGGGTGGCGGCGACGACGACCGCGCGGTGTTCGTGCGGGGTGCGGCCGGTGACCGTGGAGAAGGCGAGGTCGGTGAGGGGGATGTCGTGGGTTTCGACGTGGGTGCGCAGGCGGGCGGCCTGGTCGGTCAGCGCCTTGGCGCCGCGGGCGGTCACCACCACGGGCACGGCGGGCGGTGGGACGGCAGCGACCGGTTCGGCGGCCTCTGCGGCCGGGGCCTCCTCGACGATGACGTGGACGTTGGTGCCGCTGAGACCGAAGGAGGAGACGCCCGCGCGACGCGGGCGCTCCCCCGCCGGCCATGGGACCGGCTCGGTCAGCAACTTGACGTTGCCGGCCTCCCAGTCGACGTGCGGGGTCGGTTCGTCGACGTGGAGGGTCTTGGGCAGCAGGCCGTTGCGCAGGGACAGGACGACCTTGATGATGCCGCTGACACCCGCCGCGGCCTGGGTGTGGGCGATGTTGGACTTCAGGGAGCCCAGCCACAGCGGCCGGTCGGCGTCGCGGTCCTGGCCGTAGGTGGCCAGGACGGCCTGGGCCTCGATGGGGTCGCCGAGCTTGGTGCCGGTGCCGTGCGCCTCGACCGCGTCGACATCCGTGGTGGTCAGGCCGGCGGCGGCCAACGCCTGCTGGATGACGCGCTGTTGGGAGGGGCCGTTGGGGGCGGTCAGGCCGTTGGAGGCGCCGTCCTGGTTGACGGCCGAGCCGCGGATCACGGCGAGGACCTCGTGCTGGTTGCGGCGGGCGTCGGAGAGGCGTTCCACGACGATCACGCCGACCCCCTCCGACCAGGCGGCACCGTCGGCCGCGCCCGCGAAGGACTTGCAGCGCCCGTCGGCGGCCAGGCCACGCTGCCGGCTGAACTCGACGAACATGTCGGGGCTGGCCATCACCGCGACCCCGCCGACCAGCGCGAGCGTGGACTCGCCCGAGCGCAGCGACTGGATCGCCAGGTGGAGGGAGACCAGCGAGGACGAGCAGGCCGTGTCGACGGTCATCGAGGGGCCTTCGAGGCCGAGGGTGTAGGAGACCCGGCCGGAGATGAGGCTGCCGCCGGTGGTGGCGGCGGCCTCGGTGCCCTGCCCGTAGTCGTGGTACATCACCCCGGCGAAGACACCGGTGCGGCTGCCCTTGAGGGAGCGCGGGTCGATGCCGGCCCGCTCCAGGGCCTCCCAGGACACCTCCAGCAGCTGGCGTTGCTGGGGGTCCATGACGATCGCCTCGTTGGGGGCGATGCCGAAGAACTCCGGGTCGAAGTCGCCCGCGTCGTAGAGGAATCCGCCCTCGTGGGCGTAGGTCTTGCCGGGCGTGCCGGGTTCGGGGTCGTAGACGTCCGGGTCCCAGCCGCGGTCGGTGGGGAAGGTGCCGATGGCGTCGCGGCCCTCGGCGACCAAGTCCCACAGTTCCTCGGGCGAGGTGACCCCGCCGGGCAGCCGGCAGCTCATGGCGACGATCGCGATCGGGTCGCCGTCCGAGGCCCCGGCGCGCACGGCACTGCCGGCAGCGGTGGTGGTGGCGGCCGTACCGGCGAGGGTTTCGCCGAGGTAGTCGGCGACGGCGCGGGCGTTGGGGTAGTCGAAGACCAGGGTGGCGGGCAGGCGCAGGCCGGTGGCGGCGCCGAGCTGGTTGCGCAGTTCGACGGCGCTGAGGGAGTCGAAGCCCAGTTCCTGGAAGGCCCGGTCGGGTTCTACGGCGTCGGCGGAGGCGTGTCCCAGGACGGCGGCGACGTTCTCCCGGGCCAGTTCCAGCAGTACGTCGGCCCGCTCGTCGGCGTCCAGCGCGGCGAGGCGCGCGGCCAGTGCCGAGCCGTCGCCCGCCGCCCCGGCCGCGCTCTTGCGCAGCGTACGGCGCTGGGCGTTCGCGGGCCGCAGGAGCGCGGCGACTTCGTCGGTACGGGCGTTGAGTGCGGCCCGGTCGATGTGCAGGGGGACGGTGGCCGGCCGGCCGGAGGCGAGGGCGGCGTCGAAGAGGGCCACCGCCTCCTCGGCGCGCAGCGGGGGCAGGCCCTGGCGCTGCATGCGTTTGACGTCGGTGTCGGTGATGTACTGCCCCATGCCGGTGTCCAGCCACAGCCCGTAGGCGAGTGAAGTGGCGGGCAGGCCTTGGTTGTTGCGGTGGGTGGCGAGGGCGTCGAGGAAGGTGTTGGCGGCGGCGTAGTTGGCCTGTCCGGCGGCGAGGGTGAGGCCGCCGGCGGAGGAGATGAGGGTGAAGAAGGCGAGGTCGTCGGTGTCGGTGAGTTGGTGCAGGTGCCAGGCGGCGTCCGCCTTCGGTGCGAGGACGGCGTCGATGCGTTCGGGTGTCATGGTGGCGATGAGGCCGTTGTCTCCCGTGCCCGCCGCGTGCACGATCCCGGTGAGGGGGTGCGCGGCGGGGACGGCGGCCAGGAGGTTCTCAAGGGCCCGGCGGTCGGCGACATCGCAGGCGGCGATGGTGACCTCGGCGCCCAACTCGGTCAGTTCGCCGGTGAGTTCGGCGGCGCCGGGCGCGTCAGGGCCGCGCCTGCTGGTGAGCAGCAGGTGGCGTACGCCGTGGGCGGTGATGAGGTGGCGGGCGAGGTGGGCGCCGATACCGCCCGTACCACCGGTGATCAACACCGTGCCCTCCGGGTCGACCGCGGGCACCTCGGCCGTCCGCGCGGTCACCGGCGTCAGCCGCGGAACGAACAAGCCGCCCGCGCGGACCGCGCTCTCCGGCTCACCCGAGGCGACAACGGCCGCGAAGTCGCCTTCGCCGTCGGTGAGTTGGATACGGCCGGGATTCTCCGCCTGCGCCGCCCGCACCAGCCCCCACACCGGAGCCTGCGCCAAGTCGACGTCCTCGCCCGGCTCCACGGCCACCGCACCCCGGGTCGCCACCAGCAGGGTGGAGTCGGCGAAGCGTTCACCGGCCAGCCACTCCTGCACCACCCCCAACACCTGGTGCGCGGCAGACCGTACAGCCTCCGGGACCAGGCCTTGGGCGGCCGGGACACGGTAGAGGACCGCACCCGACACCGCCTCCGTACCCACCCGCACCTCCTCCCACAGCAGGGGGGCGGAAACCTCGGCGACGGGGGCGGCCGGCAGCGGGCGCCAGCCGATCTCGTGGAGGGATTCCTGTCGTCCGCCGTCGAGTTGTTCCTGGGAGACGGGGCGGGAGATCAGTGAGCCGACCGTGAGGACGGGCTGTCCGGTGGCGTCGGCCACGGTGACGGTCACCGTGTTGGGGCCGGAGGGGACGATGGCCACCCGCAGGGACGCGGCGCCCGCGGCGTGCAGGGTGACGTCGTTCCAGGAGAACGGCAGGACCGTGGACTCGTCGGTGCCGGCGCCGTCGTCGATGAGGGCCACGTGCATGGCGGCGTCGAGGAGGGCAGGGTGGATGCCGTAGCCGGCGGCGTCGGCGTGGGCCTGCTCGGGGAGGGAGACTTCCGCGTACAGGGCCTCGCCGGAGGACCAGGCGGCCTTCAGGCCCTGGAAGACGGGGCCGTAGTGGTAGCCGCGTTCCAGGAGCAGCGCGTAGGCGCCCTCGACGGGGGTCGGGGTGGCGCCGGGCGGCGGCCAGGCGGCGAGGTCGGCGGCGGGCGCGGCGGCGGCCGGGGCCAGGACGCCTTCGGCGTGCCGGATCCAGTCGCCCTCACCGGCGTGTTCGGCGCGGGAGTGGACGCTCACCGTGCGACGGCCGTCGGCGTCGGGGGCGCCGGCCCATACCTGGACGGCGACTCCGCCGTGTTCGGGCAGGACGAGCGGGGCGTGCAGGGTGAGTTCCTCGACCTTGCCGCAGCCTGCCTGGTCGCCCGCGCGGATGGCGAGTTCGACGAAGCCGGTGCCGGGGAACAGGATCGAGCCGAGGACGTCATGGTCGGCCAGCCAGGGCTGGGTGTCGACGCAGAGGCGCCCGGTGAGCACGATCTCGCCGGAGTCGGCGGACTCCACGGCCGCGCTCAGCAGCGGGTGCCCCACGACGTCCAGACCCGCCGAGCCCAGCCCGGCCGTACCGGTGCCCGCCTCGGGCTCGACCCAGTACCGCTCGTGCTGGAAGGCGTAGGTGGGCAGGTCGGCCCAGCGGTCGCCGGCCGCACCGAAGTAGGCGCCCCAGTCGACGCCCACGCCCTGTGCGTGCAGCCGTCCCACGGCGGCGACGAACTCCCGCTCCTCGGGCCGGTTACGGCGCAGCGACGGTACGACCACGGTGCCCTCGACGTCGCCGACGCTCTGTGCGGTGAGGGCGGTGAGGATGGCGTCGGGGCCGAGTTCGAGGAACGTCTCCACGCCCCGCCCGTGCAGATACGTGACGGTGTCGGCGAAGCGGACCGCCTCGCGCAGGTGCCGGGTCCAGTAGGCGGGGGTGCCCCACTCCTCGGTGATCTCGCCGTGCACTCCGGCGACGACCGGGATCTGCGGCACGGTGTAGGTGACGGTCTCCGCCACGGCCCGGAACTCGGCCAGCGCCGGTTCCATCAGCGGGGAGTGGAAGGCGTGCGAGACCCGAAGCCGGGTCGTCTTACGGCCCTGCTGCGTGAACTCCGCGACCAGCGCCTCGACTTCGGCTTCCTCGCCTGAGATGACGACGGAGGTGGGGCTGTTGATGGCAGCGATCCCCACCGCGTCGCTCACGAACGGCAGGAGTTCCTCTTCGGTGGCCTGGATCGCGGCCATGGCACCACCGGCCGGGAGTGCCTGCATGAGGCGACCGCGCGCGGTGACCAGCCGGGCCGCGTCCTCCAGCGAGATCGCACCGGAGACATGTGCGGCGGTGATCTCGCCGATGGAGTGTCCGGCCAGGTAGTCGGGGCGCACCCCCCACGACTCAACGAGGCGGTACAACGCGGTTTCTACGGCGAACAGGGCGGGCTGGGTGTAGGCGGTGCTGTTCAGCAGCGCCTCGTCCTCACCCCACATCACCTCATACAGCGGACGCTCAAGGAACGCGTCGATGGCCGCCACGACCTCGTCCAGGGCGCGGGCGAACTCGGGGAAGGCGGCGTGCAGTTCACGGCCCATCCCCAGACGCTGGGCACCCTGGCCGGTGAACAGGAACGCCGTCCTGCCTTCGCGTACCGAGCCGGTCACGGCGGAGGGCGTGGGCCGGTTCTCGGCCAGGGCGGAGAGGGCGGTGATCAGTTCCTCTCGGTCTCCGCCGAGGACGACTGCCCGGTGGTCGAGTCGCGCGCGGCGAGTGGCCAGCCCACGCCCGACACTTGCGATGGCCCGGTCATCCAGTCCCCCTGCGAACGAGACGAGTTGTGCGGCCTGTGCGCGCAGGGCCCCGTCCGTGCGGCCGGAGACCACCCAGGGGATCAGGGACGGCACGTAGCCGTCGCCTTCCTGCTCTTCCTTCTCTTCCTGGACCGGTGTTGCGGCGTCGGGCGCCTCTTCCACGATGACGTGGGCGTTGGTACCGCTCAGGCCGAAGGAGGAGACGCCCGCGCGGCGCGGGCGCTCCCCCGCCGGCCATGGGACCGGCTCGGTCAGCAACTTGACGTTGCCGGCCTCCCAGTCGACGTGCGGGGTCGGGGCGTCGACGTGGAGGGTCTTGGGCAGGACGCTGTTGCGCAGCGCCTGGACCATTTTGATGACGCCGGCGACGCCGGCGGCGGCCTGGGAGTGGCCGAGGTTCGATTTCAGGGAGCCCAGCCACAGCGGCTTGTCGGTGTCGCGGCCCTGGCCGTAGGTGGCCAGCAGCGCCTGGGCCTCGATGGGGTCGCCGAGGGTGGTGCCGGTGCCGTGGGCCTCTACGGCGTCGACGTCGGCGGTGCTCAGGCCGGCGCTGTCGAGGGCGGCGCGGATGACGCGGCGCTGGGAGGGGCCGTTGGGGGCGGTCAGGCCGTTGGAGGCGCCGTCCTGGTTGACGGCGGAGCCGCGGACGATCGCCAGGACCTGGTGGTTGTTGCGGCGGGCGTCGGAGAGGCGTTCCAGGAGCAGGACGCCGACGCCCTCGGACCAGCCGGTGCCGTCGGTGGCGGCGGCGAAGGACTTGCAGCGGCCGTCCTTGGCGAGGCCGCGCTGGCGGCTGAACTCGACGAACACCTCGGGGGTGGACATGACGGCGACGCCGCCCGCCAGGGCGAGGGTGGACTCGCCCGAGCGCAGGGACTGGGCGGCGAGGTGGATGGCGACCAGGGAGGAGGAGCAGGCGGTGTCGATGGTGACCGAGGGGCCCTCGAAGCCGAAGACGTAGCTGACGCGGCCGGAGGCGATGGAGCCGGTCGCGTTGTTGTAGGGGTAGTCGTGGTACATCATCCCGGAGTAGACGCCGGTCTTGCTGCCCTTGAGGGTGTGCGGGTCGATGCCGGCGCGTTCGAAGACCTCCCAGGAGGCTTCCAGCAGCAGGCGCTGCTGGGGGTCCATGATGAGGGCTTCGTTGGGGCTGATGGAGAAGGGCGCGGGGTCGAAGTGGTCGGCCTCGTGCAGGAATCCGCCCTGGTTGACGTAGGTGGTGTCGGGGCGTTCGCCGTCGGGGTCGTAGAGGGCGCCGGTGTCCCAGCCGCGGTTGACGGGGAACTCGGTGACCGCGTCGCGCCCTTCGTCGACCAGCCGCCACAGTCCCTCGGGGGAATCCACGCCGCCCGGGTAGCGGCAGGCCATGCCGACGATCGCGATCGGCTCACGGGCGGCGGCGGCCAGATTCCGGTTCTGGGTGCGCAGCCGGGCCGTTTCCTTCATGGACGCCCGGAGTGCGTCAAGCAGCTTCTGGTCTGAATTGGACATCTGCTTCTCTCACATTCCCTGTATGTCGTCCAGCCCGAGACCGTCGAGCGCCATGTTGATCAGGCTTTCGGCGTCCAGGTCGTCGATCGCCTCTTCGTCGCCGGCGGCGTCGGAGACGGTGTCCGCGCGTCCGTCGGCGAGTTGCAGCAGGGTGTCCACGAGGCCCGTCTCCCGGAGGCGGGTCATGGACACGGTCTGCAGCAGGCGGCGGATCTTTCCCTCGTCGGAGTCGGGGTCGGCCGCGTCGCCCGCCGTGCCGGTGCCGTCGGTGCCGGTCGCGGGGCGCAGTTCCCCGGCGAAGTACTCGGCGACGGCCTGGGGGTTGGGGTAGTCGAAGACCAGGGTGGGCGGCAGGCGCAGCCCGGTGGCCTCGGCGAGGCTGTTGCGGAACTCGACGGCGGAGAGGGAGTCGAAGCCGAGTTCGTTGAACTCGCGGCTCTTGCCGATGGCCGCGGTCGTGGAGTGGCCCAGGATCGCTGCCGCGTGTGCCCGTACCAGGTCGACGAGTTCGTCGGTGCGGGCCGCGTCGGACAGGGCGGCCATGCGGGTGCGGAAGGCGGTGGTGTCGACGGCTGTGGCCGCCTCGGTGCGGCGGCGGCCGCGGGCGGGGGCGAGTTGGCGCAGCAGCGGCGGCGGTTCGGGGGCGGCCCGCAGTGTCTTGAGGTCCAGGGCCATGGTGACCAGGGCGGGTGCGCCGTGTGCGAGTGCGGCGTCGAAGAGCTGGGTGCCGGCGGTGGTGGTGAGGGACTGGATGCCGCTGCGGCCGATCCGTCCCTGGCCGGTGAGGTCGCCGGCCATGCCGCCCGCTGTCTCCTCTCCCGCCCAGGGGCCCCAGGCCAGGGACTGCGCGGGCAGGCCCTGGGCGCGGCGGTGGGCGGCGAGGGCGTCGAGGTAGGCGTTGGCGGCGGCGTAGTTGGCCTGTCCGGGGTTGCCCAGGACGCCGGCCGCCGAGGAGAACAGGACGAACGCGGCGAGGTCGAGGTGTGCGGTCAACTCGTGCAGGTGCCTGGCGGCTTCGGCCTTGGGGCGCAGGACGGTGTCGAGGCGTTCGGGGGTGAGGGAGGCGAGGATGCCGTCGTCGATGACGCCGGCGAGGTGCAGTACGCCGGTGAGCGGACGGTTTTCGGGGAGGCCGGCCAGGAGGGTTTCCAGGGCCTGGCGGTCGCCGGTGTCGCAGGCCGCGATCTCGGTGGTGGCGCCCGACTCGGCGAGTTCCGCGGCGAGTTCGGCGGCGCCGGGTGCGTCGGCGCCGCGCCTGCTGGTGAGCAGCAGGTGGCGTACGCCGTGTTCGGTGACGAGGTGGCGGGCGAAGACGCGGCCCAGCAGGCCGGTGCCGCCGGTGATCAGGACGGTGCCGTCGGGGTCGAAGCGGGGTGTGCTGTCGGCGGGTTCGGTGGCGCGCACCAGGCGGGGCGCGTACAGGGTGCCCGCGCGCCAGGCGAGTTGGGTCTCGCCGGTGGCGACGGCCGCCGCGATCTCGTCCTCATCCGGGCGGTCGGTGCCGGTGCCGGTGTCGAGGAGGACGATGCGGCCGGGGTTCTCCGACTGGGCGGAGCGGATCAGGCCCCAGACGGCGGCGGCGGCCGGGTCGGGGCCGTCGGTGGCGGTGGGGGTGGGGGTGACGGCGCCTTGGGTGCGGACGACCAGGGTGGCGTTGTCGTAGCGTTCGTCGGCGAGCCATTCCTGGGCGGTGCGCAGGGCGGCGGTCGCGGAGCCGGTCAGGGAGGTGCCGGTCGCGTCCCAGACGACGGTGGCGGGCACCGGGGTGCCGGGCGCGGCGGTGACCGTCTCCCAACTGCCGCTCGTGTCGCGGCTGTTGGGTTCGGCGGTCGTCACCGGCGCCCAGTCGAGGCGGAAGAGTGCGTCGCGGAGGGCGGCGGCGCCGCTGTGGTCGGCCGGGGTGAGCGGGCGCAGTACCAGGGTGGTGATGGAGGCGACCGGTGCTCCGGTGGCGTCGGCGAGGTCGACGCCCACCTGTCCCTCGCCGCGGACGGTGACGCGTACGCGCAGCCGGGTGGCGCCCTCGGCGGCCAGGGACACACCGGAGAAGGCGAACGGCAGGGCCGCCTGGCCGCCGGTCACGCCGGTCAGTGCCACCGGGTGCAGTGCGGCGTCCAGCAGTGCCGGGTGGACGCCGAAGCCGTCGGTGTCGACGCCGTCGGCCAGCGCGACCTCGGCGTACACGTCGTCGCCCGTGCGCCAGGCGGCGCGCAGTGCGCGGAACACCGGCCCGTAGGCGAGTCCGGCGTCGGCGATCTCGTCGTAGAACCCGGTGAGGTCCACCGGTTCGGCGTCGCGCGGCGGCCATACCGTGGCGTCGAACGGGCGCGCGGGGGCGGGCGGTTGGGCGGTCAGGATGCCGGTGGCGTGCCGGGTCCAGGGCTCGTCGTCGTCGGTGCGGGAGAAGAACACGACCGGGCGGCGCCCGCTGTCGTCGGCCGCGCCGACCGAGACGCGGATGGCCGTGCCGCCGTGCTCGGGCAGCACCAGGGGTGCTTCCAGGGTGAGTTCCTCCACGACCGGGCAGCCGACCTCGTCACCGGCGCGGATCGCGAGTTCGGTGAGTGCGGTGCCGGGGAGGACGACGGCCTCCCCGATCCGGTGGTCGGCCAGCCAGGGCTGTACGGCCGTGGAGAGGCGTCCGGTGAGGACCACCGCGTCCGTCTCGGGTGTGGAGAGGACCGCGCCGGCCAGTGGGTGGTCCAGCGTCTGGAGGCCGAGCGAGGTGGCGTCGCCGCCGGGCCGGTCCAGGATCCAGAACCGCTCGTGCTGGAAGGCGTAGGTCGGCAGCTCCACGCGCCGGGCGCCGGTGCCGGCGTAGAAGGCGTCCCAGTCGACGCGGATGCCGGTGGTGAAGAGGCGGGAGACGGCGGTGAGGAGGGTGCGGGTCTCGGGGCGGTTCCTGCGTACGGCCGGTTCGATCACCGTGCCGGGTGCGTCGAGGGTGGACTGGGTGAGCGCGGAGAGGATCGCGTCCGGGCCAAGTTCCAGGAAGCGGGTGACCCCGCGCTCGTGGAGGTGGGTGACGGTGTCGGCGAAGCGGACGGCTTCGCGCAGGTGGCGGGTCCAGTACTCCGGGGTGCCCCACTCGTCGGTGATCTCGCCGTGGACTCCGGCGACGACCGGGATGCGCGGCTGCTGGTGGGTGACGCTCTGGGCGACCAGATGGAACTCGGCCAGCGCCGGTTCCATCAGCGGGGAGTGGAAGGCGTGCGAGACCCGCAGCCAGGTCGTCTTACGGCCCTGCTGCGTGAACTCCGCGACCAGCGCGTCGACTTCAGCTTCCTCGCCTGAGATGACCACGGAGGTGGGGCTGTTGATCGCAGCGATCCCCACCGCGTCGCTCACGAACGGCAGGAGTTCCTCTTCGGTGGCCTGGATCGCGGCCATGGCACCACCGGCCGGGAGTGCCTGCATGAGGCGCCCGCGCGCGGTGACCAGCCGGGCCGCGTCCTCCAGGCTGATCGCACCGGAGACGTGTGCGGCGGTGATCTCGCCGATGGAGTGCCCGGCCAGATAGTCGGGGCGCACCCCCCACGACTCAACGAGGCGGTACAGGGCTGTTTCCACGGCGAACAGGGCGGGCTGGGTGTAGGCGGTGCTGTTCAGCAGCGCCTCGTCCTCACCCCACATCACCTCATACAGCGGGCGCTCAAGGAACGCGTCGATGGCCGCCACGACCTCGTCCAGGGCGCGGGCGAACTCGGGGTAGGCGGCGTGCAGTTCACGGCCCATGCCCAGGCGCTGGGCACCCTGGCCGGTGAAGAGGAAGGCGGTCGCCCCGTCGGTGCGGGCGCCGGTGACGGTGTCGGCCGGGGTCTCGCCCCGGGTGAGGGCGGTGAGGCGGGTGAGGAGTTCCTCGCGGGTGGCGGCGAGGACGACGGCGCGGTGTTCGTGGAGGGTGCGGCTGGTGGCGGTGGAGTGGGCGAGGTCGGTGAGGGAGGCGTCGTGGGTCTGGAGGTGGGTGTGCAGGCGGGCGGCCTGGTCGGTGAGGGCTGCGGGGGTGCGGGCGGTCAACACGACCGGCGCGAGGGGCAGTTCGAGGGTTGCGGTGGTCTCGGCGGGGGCTTCGGCGGGGGCTTCTTCCAGGATGACGTGGGCGTTGGTGCCGCTGAGGCCGAAGGAGGAGACACCCGCGCGGCGCGGGCGGTCCCCGGCCGGCCAGCCGACCGGTTCGGTCAGCAGGCGGACGTTGCCGGCCTCCCAGTCGACGTGCGGGGTGGGCTCGTCGATGTGGAGGGTCTTGGGCAGGACCTCGTGGCGCAGGGCCTGGACCATCTTGATGACGCCGGCGACGCCCGCGGCGGCCTGGGCGTGGCCGATGTTGGACTTCAGGGAGCCCAGCCACAGGGGTTTGTCGGCGGGGCGGTCCTGGCCGTAGGTGGCCAGGACGGCCTGGGCCTCGATGGGGTCGCCGAGGGTGGTGCCGGTGCCGTGCGCCTCCAGGGCGTCGACGTCGGCGGTGCTCAGGCCGGCGCTGTCGAGGGCGGCGCGGATGACGCGTTGCTGGGAGGGGCCGTTGGGGGCGGTGAGGCCGTTGGAGGCGCCGTCCTGGTTGACGGCGGTGGCGCGGACGACGGCGAGGACGGGGTGGCCGGCGGCGCGGGCGGCGGAGAGGCGTTCGACGACGAGGACGCCGACGCCTTCGGACCAGGCGGCGCCGTCGGCGGCGCCGGCGAAGGACTTGCAGCGGCCGTCGCGGGCCATGCCGCGCTGGCGGCTGAACTCGACGAAGATCTCCGGGTCGGACATGACGGTGACGCCGCCGACGAGGGCGAGGGTGCACTCCCCCGAGCGCAGGGCCTGGAGGGCGAGGTGGAGGGAGACCAGGGAGGAGGAGCAGGCGGTGTCGACGGTCATCGAGGGGCCCTCGACGCCGAGGACGTAGGAGATGCGTCCGGAGGCGATGCCGCCGGTGGAGGCGTTGTGCGCGTAGTCGTGGTACATCATCCCGGCGTAGACGCCGGTCTTGCTCCCCTTGAGGGTGCGCGGGTCGATGCCGGCGTCCTCGAAGGCCTCCCAGGAGGCTTCCAGCAGCAGGCGCTGCTGGGGGTCCATGAGGAGGGCTTCGTTGGGGCTGATACCGAAGAAGCCGGGGTCGAAGTCGCCCGCTTCGTAGAGGAATCCGCCCTGGTCGGTGTAGCTGGTGTCGGGGCGCAGGCCCTCGGGGTCGTAGATGCGGGGGATGTCCCAGCCGCGGTCGGTGGGGAAGGCGGAGATGACGTCGTGGCCGTCGGTGACCGTCTGCCACAGGGCGGCGGGTGAGGTGATGCCTCCGGGGTAGCGGCAGGCCATGCCGACGATGACGATCGGGTCGTCGGTGCCAGCGGCGGGGGCGGGGGCGGTGCGGGCGGGCTGGGCGGCGGGCCGGCCGGAGAGTTCGGTCAGCAGGTGGCGGGCGAGGCCGAGCGGGTTGGGGTAGTCGAAGACGACGGTGGCGGGCAGGCGCAGGGCGGTGACCTCGGCCAGTCCGTTGCGGAACTCGACGGCGCGCAGGGAGTCGAAGCCGAGCTCCCGGAAGGCGCGTTCGGGTTCGATGGCCTGGGTGGAGGCGAAGCCGAGGACGTCGGCGATCTGGCGCAGGACGAGTTCGAGGACGGCGGTTTCGCGGTCGGCTTCGGAGAGGGCGGCCAGTTGCTGTGCCAGTCCCCCAGCGGCGGCCTGGGCGCCGGCCTTGCGGCGGGCGGTGACCGGGGCGAGGGCGCGGAACACCTCGCGGGCTGCGGCGCCCTGGGCGCGGACGGCGGCGAGGTTGAGTTTGACGGGGACGAGGGTGGCCTCGCCGGTGCGGCGGGCGGCGTCGAAGAGGGCGACGCCCTCCGTGTCGGCGATGGGCAGGACGCCGCCCTGGGCGGCGATGCGGGTGCGTTCGGTGTCGGTCAGGGCGCCGGTCATGCCGCTGGCCTCGCCCCAGAAGCCCCAGGCGAGGGACTGGGCGGGCAGGCCCTGGGCGTGGCGGTGGGCGGCGAGGGCGTCGAGGTAGGCGTTGGCGGCTGCGTAGTTGGCCTGGCCGGGGTTGCCCAGGACGCCGGCGACGGAGGAGAACAGCACGAACGCGGCGAGGTCGTGGTGGGCGGTGAGGTCGTGCAGGTGGGCGGCGGCGTCGATCTTGGGGCGCAGGACGGCGTCGAGGCGTTCGGGGGTGAGGGAGGCGAGGATGCCGTCGTCGAGGACGCCGGCGAGGTGGATGACGCCGGTGAGGGGGTGGGTGTCGTCGATGCCGGCGAGGAGGCCGGCCAGGGCGTCGCGGTCGGCGGTGTCGCAGGCGGCGACGGTGACCGTGGCGCCCGACTCGGCGAGTTCCGCGGCGAGTTCGGCGGCGCCGGGGGCCTGGTCGCCGCGCCTGCTGGTGAGCAGCAGGTGACGTACGCCGTGTTCGGTGACGAGGTGGCGGGCGAAGAGACGGCCGAGGGTGCCGGTGCCGCCGGTGAGCAGGACGGTGCCGTCGGGGGCGAACTGCGGTGCGGGGGTGGTGGGTTGGGGGGTGCGGACCAGGCGGGGGGCGAGGTGGGTGCCGGCGCGCAGGGCGAGCTGTGATTCGCCGGTGGCGGCCGCGGCGACGGCCTCGGCCACGGCCGCTGCCTCACTGTCGGCCTGGCTGTCGGTGTCGGTGTCGAGGAGGACGATGCGGCCGGGGTTCTCCGACTGGGCGGAGCGGACCAGGCCCCAGACGGCGGCGCCGGCCAGGTCGGTGACGTCGTCGCCGGGGGTGGCGGCGGCGCCGTGGGTGCGCACGACCAGGGTGGCGGTGGCGTGGCGTTCGTCGGCGAGCCATGCGTTGACGACGGTGAGGGCGTCGTGGACGGCGGCGCGGGCGGCCTCGGGGGTGGTGGTGTCGGAGACGGCGGGGCCGGTGGGGGGGCTCCATACGACGACGTCGGGGACCGGGGTGTCCTCGGCCGCGGTGCGGGCGCTCTGCCAGGTGGCGGCGGTCGGTGCGCCGGTGTCGGCGGTGGGCACGGGCTGCCAGTCGAGTCGGAAGAGGGCGTCGCGGACGAGGGTGTCGCCGGTGGTGAGCTGGTCCTCGGCCAGGGGGCGCAGGACGAGGGAGTCGATGGTGGCTACGGGGGCGCCGGCGGTGTCGGTGAGGTCGACGCGGACCTCGCCCTCGCCCAGGGCGCGCACCCGGACGCGGACGTGGGCGGCGCCTTCGGCGGCGAGGGAGACACCGCTCCAGGCGAAGGGCAGGGCGCCGCGGTCGCCGGTGACGCCGGTGAGGGCGACGGTGTGCAGGGCGGCGTCGAGGAGGGCGGGGTGCAGGTTGTAGGCGGCGGCGTCGGTGCCTTCGGGCAGGCGGGCCTCGGCGTACAGGGTGGTGCCGTCGCGCCAGGCGGCGGACAGGCCCTGGAAGAAGGGGCCGTAGCGCAGGCCTTCTTCGGCGACGTCGGTGTAGAAGGTGTCGAGGTTCACGGGTTCGGCGCCGGCGGGGGGCCACTGGGTGGTGTCGAAGCCGGCCGGGGGGGCGGGGGTGGTGCTGAGGGTGCCGGTGGCGTGGCGGGTCCAGGTGCCGCCGGTGTCCTCGGCGCGGGAGTGGATGGTGAGGGTGCGCCGGCCTGCGGGGTCGGGGGCCTCGACGCTGACGCGGAGGGCGACGCCGCCGCGTTCGGGCAGTACGAGGGGGGCCTGGAGGGTGAGTTCGTCGAGGGTGGTGCAGCCGGCGCGGTCGCCGGCGGTGACGGCGAGTTCGACGAATCCGGTGCCGGGGAAGAAGGCGGCGGTGCCCACGCGGTGGTCGCCGAGCCAGCCGTGGGTGGCCAGGGCGAGGCGGCCGGTGAGGGTGAAGCCGTCGGCGTCGGGGGCGGTGACGACGGCGCCGAGCAGCGGGTGGCCGGCTGATTCCAGGCCGGCGGCGGCGACGTCGCCGCGGGCGGCGGGGGGCTGGGCCCAGTAGTGCTCGTGCTGGAAGGCGTAGGTGGGCAGGTCCACCGGGCGGCTGCCGCCGGCGTAGAACTGGCTCCAGTCGACGGGGGCGCCGGCGGTGTATGCCTCCGCGAGGGAGGTGACGAAGCGGGTGAGGCCGCCTTCGCCGCGGCGCAGGGAGCCGATCTGGGCGGCGGTGGCGCCGACGGTGGTGACGGTCTCGGCGAGGCCGACGAGGAGGCCGGGGTGGGGGCTGGCCTCGACGAAGACGCTGAAGCCGTCGTCGAGGAGGGCGCGGGTGGTCTCCTCGAAGCGGACGGTCTGGCGCAGGTTGCTGTACCAGTACTCGGCGCCCAGGGTCGCGGTGTCGAGGGGGGTGCCGGTGACGGTGGAGTAGAAGGCGGTGGGGGCGGTGACGGGGCGTATGCCGGCGAGGGCGGCGATGACGCGGTCGCGGATCTCCTCGACGAAGACGGAGTGGGAGGCGTAGTCGACGGGGATCTTGCGGGCCTGGATGTCGGCGGCGGTGAGGTGTTCGTACAGTTCGTCGAGGGCGTCGAAGTCGCCGCAGACGACGACCGAGGTGGGGCTGTTGACGACGGCGAGCTGGAGGCGGCCCTCCCAGCGGGGCAGCAGGGCGGAGGCGTCGGCGGCGGGCAGCCGTACGGACATCATGCCGCCCAGGCCGGCGAGGCCGTCGCGGATGATCTGGCTGCGCAGGGCGACCACGCGGGCGCCGTCGTCGAGGGTGAGGGCGCCGGCGACGGTGGCGGCGGCGATCTCGCCCTGGGAGTGGCCCACGACCGCGTCGGGCTGGACGCCGAAGGAGCGCCACAGTTCGGCCAGGGAGACCATCACCGCCCACAGGACGGGCTGGACGACGTCGACGTCGGCGAAGGTGGGGGCGCCGGGGCGTTCGTGGAGGACGTCGAAGAGGTCCCAGTCGACGAAGGCGGCCAGGGCGTCGGCGCAGGCGCGCAGTTTCTGCGCGAACACCGGGTGGGTTTCGAGGAGTTCGATGGCCATGCCGGCCCACTGGGAGCCCTGGCCGGGGAAGACGAACGCGATGCGGGGGGCGGTCAGGGCGGTGCCGCGTACGACGTGGGCGGCCTTGTCGCCGGCGGCGAGGGTGTCCAGGCCGGACAGCAGCTGTTCGCGGTCGCCGGCCAGGACGAGGGCGCGCTGGTCGAAGGCGGTGCGCCGGGTCAGCAGGGAGTGGCCGAGGTCGGGCAGGGGCAGCTGGTCGTGGGCGCGGACGAAGGCGGCGAGTTTGGCGGCCTGGCCGCGCAGGGCGGCGGTGCCGCGGGCGGAGATGAGGTGGGGCAGGACGGGTGAGGCGACCTGGGGCGGGGCGGCGGCGCTCTCCTCGTTCTCCTCGGGGTCGGGGGCCTCTTCGAGGATGAGGTGGGCGTTGGTGCCGCTGAGGCCGAACGCGGAGACGGCCGCGGTGCGGCGGTGGTCCTCGGCGCGGGGCCAGGGCTGGGCCTCGGTGAGGAGGCTGACGTGGCCGGCGTTCCAGTCGACGTGGCTGGAGGGTTCGCTGACGTGGAGGGTGCGGGGCATCAGGCCGTGGCGCAGGGCCATGACGGTCTTGATGACGCCGCCGACGCCGGCGGCGCCCTGGGCGTGGCCGATGTTGGACTTGAAGGAGCCCAGGCGCAGCGGGCGGTCGGCGGGGTGGTCCTGGCCGTAGGTGGCGAGCAGGGCCTGGGCTTCGATGGGGTCGCCCAGGGTGGTGCCGGTGCCGTGGGCTTCGACGAGGTCGACGTGGGCGCCGGGGATCTCGGCGTTGGCCAGGGCCTGGCGGATGACGCGCTGCTGGGCGGGGCCGCTGGGGGCGGTCAGGCCGTTGGAGGCGCCGTCCTGGTTGAGGGCGGAGCCGCGGATGACGGCGAGGACGGGGTGGTTGTTGCGGCGGGCGTCGGAGAGGCGTTCCAGCAGGACGACGGCGGCGCCCTCGGCCCAGCCGGTGCCGTCGGCGGAGTCGGAGAAGGCCTTGCAGCGGCCGTCGGGTGAGAGGCCTTTCTGTTTGCTGAAGGCGACGAACGGCGACGCCGTCGACATGATCATGACGCCGCCGGCGAGGGCGAGGCCGCATTCGCTGTTGCGCAGGGCCTGGGCGGCGAGGTGGATGGAGACCAGGGAGGAGGAGCAGGCGGTGTCGACGGTGAAGGCGGGGCCTTCCAGTCCCAGGGTGTAGGAGACGCGGCCGGAGATGACGGAGGAGGCGCGGGCGGTGGCCATGTAGGCCTCGACGGCCTCGGGGACGCCTTCTTCGTAGTCGCCGTAGTCCTGGATGCCGGAGCCCATGTAGACGCCGACGCGTCCGCCGCGCAGGGTCTGGGGGTCGATGCCGGCGCGTTCGAAGGCCTCCCAGGACACTTCGAGGATGAGGCGCTGCTGGGGGTCGGTGCCCTCGGCCTCCAGGGGGCTGAGCCCGAAGAAGCCGGGGTCGAACTGGCCGGCGCCGTCGAGGAAGCCGCCTTCGTGGACGTAGCTGGAGCCGGGGGCGTCGGGGTCGGGGTCCATGAGGGCCTCGAGGTCCCAGCCGCGGTCGGTGGGCATGCCCGTCACGGCGTCGCGGCCTTCGGCGACCAGGTCCCACAGCTGTTCGGGCGTGCTGATGCCGCCGGGGAAGCGGCAGCTCATGGCCACGATCGCGATCGGTTCCCGGGCCTGGGCCTCGACGTCCTGGAGGCGCTGGCGCGTCTGGTGCAGGTCGGCCGTGACCTTCTTCAGGTAGTCGAGGACTTTCTCGTCGTTTGCCATGTCGGGTCCCACCGAGTCCTTTGGTGAATGTGTCGTCGATGTGCTCGGTCAGGCCAGGCCGAGTTCTTGGTCGATAAAGGCGAACACGTCGTCCGCGGAGGCGGATTCGAGCTGGTCGCGTACGTGTTCGCCGGTGCCGCCCTGGAGGTCGGTGAGCCTGCCCAGGAGGGTCTGCAGGCGTGAGGTGAGGCGGGCGGCGCGGATCTGTTCGGGGTCGAGGGCGGCGGCGAGGTTCTCGAAGCGGTCGAGTTCGGCGAGGACGTCGGTGTGGCCGTCGCCGTCGGGGAGGAGTTCGGTGCGCAGGAAGGCGGCCAGGGCCGTGGGGGTGGCGTGGTCGAAGACCATCGTGGAGGGCAGGTTGGCGCCGGTGGCCTCGACGAGCCGGCTGCGCAGTTCGACGGCGGCCACGGAGTCGAAGCCGAGGTCTTCGAAGGCGCGGGTGGGTTCCAGTTCCTGCGGGGAGTCGTAGCCCAGGAGGGCGGCGACCTTGCCGCGCACCAGGTCCAGGAGGGCGCGGGTCTGTTCGGCCTCGGGTTTGCCGGCCAGTTCGGTGACGAAGGCGGAGCCTGCCGTCGGGGCGCCGTCGGCGGGGCCCTCCAGCAGGGCGCGGACCTCGGGCAGGGCGTCCAGGAGGGGGCGGGGGCGGGCGAGGGTGTAGGTGGGGGCGAAGCGTTCCCAGTCGAACTCGGCGACGACCAGGTGGGATTCGTCGTGTTCGACGGCCTGGCGCAGGGCGCCGACGGCGATGGAGGGGCGCATGGCGGGGGCGCCGATGCGCTGCATCATGGCGGCGAGTTCGGCGTCGACCATGCCGCCGTCCCAGGAGCTCCAGGCGATGGAGGCGACGGTGCGGCCCTGGGCGCGGCGGCGGTGGGCGAGGCCGTCGAGGTGGGCGTTGGCGGCGGCGTAGGCGCCCTGTCCGGCGCTGCCCCAGACGGCGGCGCCGGAGGAGAAGAGGATGAACGCCTCCAGGGGGTGGTCGGCCAGCAGGTCGTCCAGGTGCAGGGCGCCGGTGACCTTGGCGTCGGCGACCTCGGCGAACTCGGTGAGGGGGAGGTCGGCGAGGGGGGCGATGCGCTGCATGGCGCCGGCGGCGTGCACGACCGCGGTCAGCGGGGCGTCGTCGGGGACAGTGTCCAGGAGGCGGGCCAGGGCGGTGCGGTCGGTGACGTCGCAGGCTTCGATGGTGACGTGGGCGCCCAACTCCTCTAGTTCGGCGGCCAGTTCGGCGCTTCCGGGGGCGGCGGGGCCGCGGCGGCTGGTGAGCAGGAGGTGGTCGGCGCCCTCGGCGGCCAGGGTGCGGGCCACGTGGGCGCCGAGGCCGCCGGTGCCGCCGGTGATCAGGACGGTGCCGTGCGGCTGCCAGCCGCGTGGGGGGCTCTGGCCGGCGAGGGGGGCGCGGATGAGGCGGCGTACGAACACGCCCTGGGGGCGCAGTGCCACGGCGTCCTCGCCGGTGGTGCCGGCCAGGCAGGCGATCAGCTGGCGGGCGGTGTCCTGGTCGAGGTCGGCGGGCAGGTCGGTGATGCCGCCGTAGGTGTGGGGCAGGTCCAGGGCGAGGGTGCCGGCCAGGCCCCACAGCGGGCTCTGTGCGGTGGCGCTCGCGTCGTGGGCGCCGGCCACGGCGGCGGCCTGGCGGGTGGTCAGCCACAGGGGTGCGGTCAGGGCGGCGTCGCCGAGGGCCTGGACGAGGGTGACGGTGGCGGCCAGGCCGCGGCTGAGGACGGGGTGGGAGGGGCGAGGGCGTTCGTCGAGGGCGAGGAGGCTGAGGACGCCGGCCGGGGTGCGGGTGCGCAGGGCGGCGGTGAGCGCGGCACGGTCCTCGGTGTCGACGGTGAGGAGGTCGGGGGTGGCGCCGTGGGCGGCGAGTGCGGCGGTGACCGTGCCGACGCAGGGGTCGGCGGCCAGGTGCGCGGGCACCACCAGCAGCCAGCTCCCTTGCAGGGAGGGGGTGGTGGTGGGCCAGGTGTCGGGGGCGGGCTGCCAGGTCAGGCGGTAGCGCCAGTCGTCCAGGGTGTGCAGGTCGTGGTGGCGGCGGCGCCAGCGGCCCAGGGCGGGCAGCACCTCGGCCAGCGGTGCGGGGTCGATGCCGAGCCGGCCGGCGAGGGCGTCGGGGTCGGTGTGTTCGACGGTGTCCCAGAACGTGCTGTCGGCCGCGGAGCCGGTGGTGGCCGGGCCGCCGGTGGTGGCGGCCATGCCGGGGACGGCGGGGGTGGTCTGGGCCCAGTAGGCGCGGTGCTGGAAGGGGTAGGTGGGCAGGTCGGTGCGGCGGGCGCCGCGTCCGGCGAACAGGGCCTCCCAGTGGGGGGCGCGGCCGTGGGCGAAGGCGTGGCCGACGGCGGTGAGCAGGGTGCGTTCCTCGTCGCGGCCGCGGCGCAGGGTGGGGGTGATGGTGGCGGCTTCGGTGAGGGAGTCGCCGGCGATCGGGGTGAGGGCGGCGTCGGGGCCCAGTTCGAGGAAGAGGCGGATGCCGTCGGCCTCCAGGGTGCGCAGGGCGTCGGAGAAGCGGACGGGCTCGCGGACGTGGCGCACCCAGTAGGCGGGGTCCTGGAGTTCGCCGGGGGCGGCGGCCTGTCCGGTGAGGGCGGAGACGACCGGGATGCGGCCTTCCTGCCAGGTGACGCTGCCGGCGATGGCCGCGAACTCCTCCAGCATCGGATCCATCAGCGGCGAGTGGAAGGCGTGGGAGACCTTCAACTCCTTTGTCTTGCGGCCCTGTTCCCGGAAGTGGGCGGCGATCGCGCGGACGGTGGCGCGGCTGCCGGAGACGACCACGGAGGTGGGTGCGTTGACGGCGGCGATGCCGGTGTCACCGGCCAGCAGGGGCTGGATCTCCTCCTCGCCGGCCTGGATCGCGGCCATGGCGCCGCCGGCGGGCAGGGCCTGCATGAGGCGTCCGCGGGCGGCGACCAGGCGGGCGGCGTCGTCGAGGCCCAGGACGCCGGAGACGTGGGCGGCGGTGAGCTCGCCGATGGAGTGCCCGGCCAGGCAGTCGGGGCGCACGCCCCACGATTCCAGGAGCCGGTACAGCGCTGTCTCCACGGCGAACAGGGCGGGCTGGGTGTAGGCGGTGCGGTTGAGGAGCTTCTCGTCCTCGCCCCACATGACGTCCTTGAGGGGACGGTCGAGGTGGGGGTCGAGGGCGGCGACGGCCTCGTCGAGGGCGGCGGCGAACACCGGGTGGGCGGCGTGCAGTTGGCGTCCCATGCCCAGGCGCTGGGCGCCCTGTCCGGAGAAGAGGAACGCCAGGCGTACGTCGGGTTCGGCGAGGGCGCGGGGGGCGCCGTCGGGGGTGGAGCCGGCGGCGAGGGTGCTCAGGGCGCGGCGCAGTTCCTCGTGGTCGGCGGCGACCAGGACGGCCCGGTGGTCGAGGGCGGCGCGGGTGGTGGCGAGGGAGAGGCCGAGGTCGGTGAGGGGGGTCTGGTGGGTGTCGAGGTGGGTGAGGAGGCCGGCGGCCTGGGCGTGCAGGGCGTCGGCGCTCTTCCCCGACAGCACCAGCGGGGTCAGGGTGGCGGCGCTGGGGGCGGGCGCGCCGGCCGCCTCCGGGTCCGGGGCGGGCTCTTCTTCCTGGGGGGCCTGTTCGATGATGACGTGGGCGTTGGTGCCGCTGAGGCCGAAGGCGGAGACGGCGGCGCGGCGCGGCTGTCCGTGCTCGGGCCAGGCGAGGGGTTCGGTGAGCAGGGCGATGCTGCCGGCCGTCCAGTCGACCTTGGGTGAGGGTTCGTCGACGTGGAGGGTCTTGGGCAGCAGTCCGTGGCGGATCGCCTGGACCATCTTGATGACGCCGCCGACGCCGGCGGCGGCCTGGGCGTGGCCGATGTTGGACTTGATGGAGCCCAGCCACAGCGGCCGTCCGGCGGGCCGGTTCTGTCCGTAGGTGGCGAGCAGGGCCTGGGCCTCGATGGGGTCGCCGAGGGTGGTGCCGGTGCCGTGGGCCTCGACGGCGTCGATCTGGTCGGCGGTGAGCTGGGCGGCGGCCAGGGTCTGCTTGATCAGGCGTTGCTGGGCGGGGCCGTTGGGGGCGGTCAGGCCGTTGGAGGCGCCGTCCTGGTTGATGCCGGAGCCGCGTACGACGGCGAGGACGGGGTGGTGGTTGCGGCGGGCGTCGGCGAGGCGTTCGACGACGAGCATGCCCACGCCCTCGCCCCAGCCGGTGCCGTCGGCGGCGGCGGCGAAGGACTTGCAGCGCCCGTCGGGGGCCAGTCCGCGTTCCTGGCTGAAGCCGACGAAGGAGGTGGGGGTGGCCATCACGGTGACGCCGCCGGCCAGGGCCAGGGAGCACTCCCCCGCCCGCAGGGCCTTGACCGCCCAGTGCAGGGCGACCAGGGAGGAGGAGCAGGCGGTGTCGACGGTGACGGCGGGGCCTTCCAGTCCCAGGGTGTAGGAGATGCGCCCGGAGGCGACGCTGCCCAGGCCGCCGGTGCCGCCGTCGGAGGGGTAGTCGTGGTAGACGACGCCGGCGAAGACGCCGGTGCGGCTGCCCTTGAGGGAGTGGGGGTCGATGTGGGCGCGCTCCAGCGCCTCCCAGGAGGTTTCCAGCAGCAGGCGTTGCTGGGGGTCGGTCTCCCGCGCCTCCTTGGGGCTGATCTTGAAGAAGTCGGCGTCGAAGGCGTCGGCCTCGTGCAGGAAGCCGCCTTCGCGCGCGTAGGACTTGCCGGGGGTGCCGGGCTGGGGGTCGTAGAGGTTGTCGACGTCCCAGCCGCGGTTGAGGGGGAAGCCGGTGATGCCGTCGCCGCCGGAGGCGACCAGGTCCCACAGGTCCTCGGGTGAGCGGACGCCGCCGGGGTAGCGGCAGCTCATCCCGACGATCGCGATCGGCTCGTGTTCGCGGGCCTCGGCCTCGCGCAGGCGGCGCTTGGCGCTCTGCAGGTCGGCGGTGGCCCGCTTGAGGTATTCGCGGAGCTTGTCCTGGTCAGGCATCTCGGGTCAACCCAATCTGAAAGCAGCGGTCGTGCGTGCCGGTGGGGGCGGGGGCGAGGGTCAGGACAGCCCCAGTTCCCGGTCCAGTGCCGCGAAGAGTTCGTCGTCGGAGGCCCCGTCGAAGTCCTGTTCGGGGTCGGTCTGTCGGAGGGCGTGGGCGTCCTGCCAGCGGCGCAGGACCGCTTCGAGCCGTGCGGTGATCTGGTCGGTGTCCCCCGCCCGGGCGCCGGCCGCGCCGAGGGCGGCGTCCAGCTGGTCCAGGGCGGCGGACAGGGCGCGGTCGTCGTCGGCCTCCGGTTCCAGGACGGAGTGGAGGTAGCCGGCCACGGCGCGGGAGGTGGGGAAGTCGAAGGCGAGGCTGGCGGGCAGGGCAAGGCCGGTGGCGGTGCCCAGGCGGGCGCGGAGTTCGACGACGGCCAGCGAGTCGAAGCCGAGTTCCTGGAAGGAGCGGTCGGCGGCGACGGCGTCGGTCGTGGCGTGGCCGAGGAGTCCGGCGACCTGGGTGCGGACGGTCTCCACCAGCAGCCGCAGGCGGTCGTCCTCGTCGAGGCCGGCGAGGGTGCGGCGCAGTTGTTCGGCCTCTCCCGGGCCGGTGCGGGCGCCGGCCCGGTCGGGGGTGCGTACGAGTGCGGCCAGGACGGCGGGCAGCCGTCCGGCGGCCGGTGACCGGAGGGCGGCGCGGTCGAGGTCGAAGGCGGCCGTGTACGGTTCGCCGCCGGCCAGCGCCTGGTCCAGGAGGGCCAGGCCGCGTTCGGTGTCCAGGGCGGGCAGGCCGAGGGTGGCGAACAGGGCGCGCCGGTCGTCGCTTTCGGGGCCGGCCTGCCAGGGCCCGAGGGCGACGGCGGTGGCGGGCAGGCCGAGGGTGTGGCGGTGGACGGCGAGGGCGCCCAGCGTGGCGGCGCCGGCGGCGGCGGTGGCCTGGCCGGCGCCGTGCATGAGTGCGGCGGTGGAGGTCAGCAGCACGAACGCGGCCAACTCCCGGTCGCGGGTGAGTTCGTGGAGGTTGCGGGCGCCCTCGGGCCGGTCGCCGAGGTGGACGACGGCGACCAGCGGGGCGTCGTCGGGGAGGGACTCCAGCAGGGCGGTCAGGGCGGTGCGGTCGGCGGGGTCGCAGTCGGCGGCGGTGACGGTCCCGGGCAGGTCGGTGCCGGGGCCGGTGCCGGTCAGCAGCAGCCGGGCCGGGCCGTAGGCGGCGGCCAGGTGCCCGGCCACGGCCGCGCCGCTCGCACCGGTGTCGCCGGTGACCAGGACGGTGCCGCCGGACAGGCGGGGCGCCCTCCCGCCCTCGGTGCCGGTGGCGGGCCGCAGGCGGGGCGCCAGGACGGTGCCGGCGCGCAGGGCCAGTTCGCTCAGGCCGCTGCCGAGCGCGGTGTGCAGGGCCTGCCGGGAGGCGGGCTCGTCGTCGAGATCGGCCAGCAGCACCCGGCCGGGGTGTTCGCCCTGGGCGGCCCGCACCAGGCCCCAGACGGCGGCCTGGTCGGGGTCGGGGCTCTCCCCGGGGCCGGCCGCGACGGCGCGGCGGGTGAGCACGGCCAGCGGCGGGCGGCTCTCCTGGCCGGCCGTAGTGTGTTCGGCCAGCCGCGCCGCGACCGCCCCGGCGGCGTCCGTGGCGGGCACCTCGTAGATCTCGACGGCCGCTTCGGGCAGCGGGGCCGAGGCGGGGGTGCGCTCCCAGGCCAGCCGGTAGAGGGCGCCGGCCTGTTCGCCGGTGCGCAGTTCGGCGGAGGTGACGGGGCGGTGGCTCACCCCGGCCGCGGACAGCACGGGCCGGCCGTCCTGGTCGGCCAACTCGACGCTGAGCGCGCCCTGTTCGCCGGGGGCGAGGCGTACCCGCAGGGCGGTGGCGCCGCTGCGGTGGACCTGGATGCCGGACCAGGCGGAGGCGGTCAGCGGGCCGGTCTCCCGCGGTGCGGCGGTCAGGAGGTGGAGGTGGAGGGCGGCGTCCAGGAGGGCGGGGTGCAGGACGCAGCGGGCGGCGGCCGGTGCGGCCTCCTCGGGCAGGGTGACGCGGGCGAAGAGTTCCTCGCCGCGCCGCCAGGCCGCGTCCAGGCCCTGGAAGAGGGGCCCGTAGCCGTAGCCGGCGGCGCTGAGGCGGTCGTAGGCGTCGTCGACGGCGAGGGGTTCGGCGCCCGGCGGCGGCCAGGCGGCCAGGTCCTGGGCAGGGGGTTCGCCGCCCGTCTCCAGGACGCCCTCGGCGTGGCACACCCAGGAGTCCTGCGTCCCGGCGGCCGGGCGGGCGTGGACGCTCACCGGGCGGCGGCCCTCCTCGTCGGGGGCGCCGACGCCGACGTGCAGGGGGACGCCGCCCTGTTCGGGCAGGACCAGGGGCGCGTGCAGGGTGAGGGAAGCCAGCCGGTCGCAGCCGGCCTCGGCGCCGGCCGTCAGCGCCAGTTCGACGAGGGCGGCGGCGGGCAGGACGACGGTGCCCAGCAGGTCGTGGTCGGCCAGCCAGGGCTGGGCGGTGCGGGCGGGGCGTCCGGTCAGGGTGAGGGCGCTGCCGCCGGGTGCGGGTACGACGGCGCCCAGCAGCGGGTGGTCCAGGGCGTCCAGGCCCAGCGTGCCGGCGTCGGTGGCGGTGTGCTCGGGCAGCGCCCAGAAGTGTTCCTGGCGGAAGGCGTAGGTGGGCAGGGCGATCCGGCGGGCGCCGCGGCCGGCGAAGAACGCCGCCCAGTCGACGCCGGCTCCGGCGCTGTGGGCGCGGGCGAGCCCGGCGACCAGGGTGTGCTCCTCGTCGTGGGCGCGGCGCGAGAGGGCCACGAACGGGGCGTCGACGGTGTCGGGCAGGCAGGCCGGGCCGAGACCGGCCAGGACGGCGTCCGGGCCGACCTCCACGAACGCGGTGACGCCCGCCTCGCCCAGGGTGCGGATGCCGTCGGCGAAGCGGACCGCTTCGCGCACGTGCCGCACCCAGTAGCCGGGGTCGGCGAGTTCGCCGGCGCTCAGCAGGCGGCCGGTGAGGTTGGAGACGATGGGGGTGTCGGGGGCGGCGATCGTCAACGAGGCGGCGGTCTCGGCGAATTCGGCGAGCATCGGCTCCATCAGCGGCGAGTGGAAGGCGTGGCTGACGCGCAGCCGGGAGGTCTTGCGGCCCAGGGCGGTGAAGTGGGCGGCGATGCGTGCCACGGCGTCCTGGCTGCCGGAGACGACCACGGAGCGCGGCCCGTTGACGGCGCCGATGCTCACCTCGGCGTCGAGGAGGGGTGTCACCTCCTCCTCGGTGGCCTGCACGGCGGTCATCGCGCCGCCGGCGGGGAGGGCCTGCATGAGGCGGCCCCGGGCGGCGACCAGGCGGGCCGCGTCGGGGAGGGTCAGGGCGCCGGAGACGTGGGCGGCGACGAGTTCGCCGATGGAGTGCCCGGCCAGGAAGTCGGGGCGCATCCCCCACGACCGCAGCAGCCGGAAGAGGGCGGTCTCGAAGGCGAACAGGGCGGTCTGGGTGTAGGCGGTGCGGCTGAGCAGTTCGGCGTCCTCGCCCCACACCACCTCGCGCAGCGGCCGGTCCAGGTGGCGGTCCACTTCGGCCACGGCCGCGTCGAAGGCTTCGGCGAACACCGGGAAAGCGGCGTGCAGTTGTCGTCCCATGCCGGGCCGCTGGGCGCCCTGGCCGGAGAACAGGAACGCGGTCGGCGCCCCGTCCCGGGCCCGCAGGGCCGCCGCCGCGCCCGGTGCCGCGGCGGCCAGGGCGGCCAGTTCCCGGCGGCCCTGGCCGGTGTCGGTGACGGTGAGCGCGGCCCGGTACTCCATCGGGGTGCGGGTGGTGGCCAGCGAGTACGCCACGTCGGCCGCTTCCGTGTCGGGCAGTGTCTCCAGCAGGGCGAGCAGCCGGCCGGCCTGTGCCGGGATGCCGTCCGCGTCACGGGCGTTGAGGATCCACGGAAGGGGACGGCCGGAGCCGGCCGGGGCGGCGGGGGGTGTGGCGGCGGGGGGTGCGTCCTCCCCGGTGTGCGGGGTCTCCTCAGGGCTGGGGGCTTCGAGGATGACGTGGGCGTTGGTGCCGCTGATGCCGAAGGAGGAGACACCCGCGCGGCGCGGGCGCTCGCCGGTCTCGGGCCAGGGGCGGCTCTCGTCGAGCAGCCGTATCTCACCGGCCGTCCAGTCGACCTTGGTCGAAGGGGCGTCCAGATGGAGGGACTTGGGCAGGACGCCCGCGCGCAGGGCGTGCACCATCTTGATGACACCGGCGACGCCCGCGGCGGCCTGCGTGTGGCCGATGTTGGACTTGATGGAGCCCAGCCACAGCGGCTTGCCGTCCTCGCGGTCCTGGCCGTAGGTGGCCAGCAGCGCCTGGGCTTCGATGGGGTCGCCGAGCGCGGTGCCGGTGCCGTGCGCCTCGACGGTGTCGACGTCGGCGGTGCTCAGGCCGGCGTTGGCCAGGGCCTGGCGGATGACGCGTTCCTGGGAGGGCCCGTTGGGGGCCATCAGGCCGTTGGAGGCGCCGTCCTGGTTGACGGCCGAGCCGCGGATCACGGCGAGGACCTCGTGCTGGTTGCGGCGGGCGTCGGAGAGGCGTTCCACGACGATCACGCCGACGCCCTCCGCCCAGGCGGCGCCGTCGGCGGTGTCGGCGAAGGACTTGCAGCGCCCGTCGGGTGAGAGGCCGCGCTGGCGGGAGAACTCCACGAACGTCTCGGTCGAGGCCATCACCGTCACCCCGCCGACCAGGGCCAGCGGGCACTCCCCCGACCTGAGGGCCTGCGCGGCCAGGTGCAGGGCGACCAGCGAGGAGGAGCAGGCGGTGTCGACGGTGACGGAGGGGCCCTCCAGGCCGAAGGTGTAGGAGAGGCGGCCCGAACCCAGTGAGCCGGCCGCGCTGTTGCCCGCGTAGTCGTGGTACATGATCCCGGCGAACACGCCGGCCGCGGTGCCCTTGAGGGCGGCCGGGTCGATCGCGGCGTGTTCCAGCGCCTCCCAGGCGACCTCCAGCAGCAGCCGGTGCTGGGGGTCGGTGGTCAGGGCGTCGTTCGGGCTCATCCCGAAGAAGCCGGGGTCGAAGGTGTCGGCGTCGTGCAGGAACCCGCCGTTGCGGACGTAGATCTTGCCGGGGGTGCCGGGCTGGGGGTCGTAGAGGTTGTCCAGGTCCCAGCCCCGGTTGGCGGGGAAGGCGGTGATGGCGTCGGTGCCGTCGGCGACCAGGTTCCACAGGTCCTGCGGCGAGCGGACCCCGCCGGGGTAGCGGCAGGCCATGCCGACGATGACGATCGGGTCCTCGCCGTCGGCGGCGGTGGCGGCCGCCGTGGCGGCGGGCACGGCCGCGGTGGTGCCGGCCAGGAGGGTGTCGAGGTGGTCGGCGACGGCGCGGGCGCTGGGGTGGTCGAAGACCAGGGTGGGGCTCAGCCGCAGCCCGGTGGCGGCGGTGAGCTGGTTGCGCAGTTCCAGCGCGGTCAGCGAGTCGAAGCCGAGCTCGGTGAAGGCCCGCTCGGCGCCGACCTCGGCCGCCGAGCGGTGGCCCAGGATCGCGGCGACCTGGTTGCGGACCAGTTCCAGCAGGGCGCGCCGGCGTTCCTTGGCGCCCAGGGCGGCCAGGGCGGCGCCGGCCGGGCGGGGGGTGCCCGCGCCGGCGGCGGTGCGGGCCCGGCGCCGTACCAGGGCGCCGAACTGGGCGGGCAGGTCCTCGGCGGCGCGCAGGGCGGCCAGGTCCAGGGCGAGCGGCAGCAGCAGCGGGTGGTCGCTGCGGGCGGCCGAGTCCAGCAGGGCCAGGCCCTGTTGGGGGGCGAGGGCCCCGATGCCGGAGCGGCGCATGCGCAGCAGGTCGGCCTCGCCGAGTTCGTCGGCCATGCCGTCGCCGCTGAGGGTGCCGTCGCTGTGCCGGGTGGCCCACAGGCCCCAGGCCAGGGACTGGCCGGGCAGTCCGGCGGCGCGGCGGTGGGCGGCGAGGGCGTCGAGGAAGGCGTTGCCGGCCGCGTAGTTGCCCTGGCCGGGGTTGCCCAGCACGCCGGCGACGGAGGAGAACAGCACGAACGCGCTCAGTCCGGTGTCCTGGGTGAGGGTGTGCAGGTTCCAGGCCGCGTCTGCCTTGGGCCGCAGGGAGTGGGCCAGTTGGGCGGGGGTGAGGGAGGCGATGGTGGTGTCGCCCAGGACGCCGGCGAGGTGGACGACGGCGCTGACGGTGTGGGCGGCGAGCAGGTCACGGGCGGCGACGGGGTCGGCGAGGTCGCAGGCGGCGAGGGTGACCTCGCAGCCCAGCTCCCGCAGTTCGGCCTGGAGGGTGTCGGCGCCGGGTGCGGCCGGGCCGCGCCGGCTCACCAGCAGCAGCCGGCGCACCCCGTGCGCGGCCACCAGATGGCGGGCCACGAGCCGGCCCAGGGTGCCGGTGGCTCCGGCCACCAGTACGGCGCCGGGCCCGTCGAAGCGGACCGTCTCGCCGTCGGTGGGCTCGGCGCGCACCAGCCGGGGCGCGGACAACCGGCCCTCGCGCAGCACGAGTTCGGGCTCGCCGGTGGCGAGGACGGCCGCGAGGCGGGCGGCGGGGTCGGCGCTGTCGCCGGCCGCGAGGTCCACGAGCACGATCCGGCCGGGGTTCTCGGCCTGCGCGGACCGCATCAGCCCCCGTACGGCCGCGCCGGGCAGGTCCACGACGCCCTCGGCGTCCGCGGCGACCGCGCCGCGGGTCAGCACGACCAGCCGCGAGTCGGCGAACTCCGCCCCGGCCAGCCATTGTTGTACGGCCGCCAGCGCGCCGGCGGTCGCCTCGTGGACGCGGGCGACGGTGTCGCCGTCGGCCGCGGCGCCGGTCAGGGCGGCGGTGTCCAGGACCAGCACGTCGGGTACCGGTGTGGCGGGGTCGTAGGACGCCCAGTGCGCGGCGGAGACGGCGGCGGGTGCCGGCGGATCGGGCAGCGGGCGCAGTTCGACGGCGAACAGGGCGCCGTCCGCGGGGTCCTGGGCGGTGTCGGGCAGGGCGGCGGGCCGGGAGACGAGGCCCTCGACGGTGAACACCGGGTGTCCGGCGGCGTCCGCGCCGTGCACGGCGATGCTGTCTCCGCCTGCGGGTGCCACCCGTACCCGCAGCCGGGTCGCGCCGACGGCGTGCACCTGTACGTTCCGCCAGGCGAAGGGCAGCAGGACCGCCTGTCCGGCGTCGCCGTCCGCCAGCAGCGAGACGTGCAGGGCCGCGTCCAGCAGGGCCGGGTGGACCGCGAAGCGGGCCGCGTCCTCGTGGGCCTGCTCGGGCAGTTCGACCTCGGCGAAGAGGGTGTCGCCCTCGCGCCAGGCGGCCTTGAGTCCCTGGAAGAGGGGCCCGTAGGCGTAACCGCGGTCCTGGAGCGGCCCGTAGGCGTCCGTGACGTCGACGGGGGTGGCCGACGGGGGCGGCCATGCGGTCAAGTCCGGTCCCGGGGCGGCCGGTTGGGTGCCCAGCAGTCCCTCGGCGTGCAGCAGCCAGGGGGTGCCGGGCAGTGCGTCCTGCGCCCGGGAGTGGACCCGGACGGGGCGGCGGTCCAGTTCGTCGGCGGCCGCCACCGACACCCGCAGGGCGAGCGCGCCCCGCTCGGGCAGCACCAGCGGCGCCTGGAGGACCAGTTCCTCCAGTACCGGGTGTTCCGTCTGTTCGCCCGCGTACAGGGCGAGTTCGACGAACGCGGTGCCCGGCAGCAGAACGGCGCCGAGCACGTCGTGGTCGGCGAGCCAGCCCTGCGCGGCCGTGGACAGCCGTCCGGTGAAGGTCACGGTGTCGCTGTCCGGGGCGGCCACCACCGCCCCCAGCAGGGGATGCCCGGCCGCCTCGATGCCCAGCGCCGAGGCGTCCGCCGCCCCGCCGTACTCGCCGAACATCCAGTACCGCTCGTGCTGGAAGGCGTAGGTCGGCAGCTCCACGCGCCGGGCGCCGGTGCCGTCGTAGAAGGCGTCCCAGTCCAGGGGGGTGCCGGTGGTGAACAGGCGGGCGAGGGTGGCGAGCAGGGTGCGGGTCTCGGGCCGGTTCCTGCGTACGGCGGCCTCGACGACCGCGCTGTCGCCGTCACCGGTGTCGAGGGTGGCGCGGGTGAGGGCGGTGAGGATGGCGTCGGGGCCGAGTTCGAGGAACGTCTCCACGCCCCGCCCCCGCAGATACGTGACGGTGTCGGCGAAGCGGACCGCCTCGCGCAGGTGCCGGGTCCAGTAGGCGGGGGTGCCCCACTCGTCGGTGATCTCGCCG
>NZ_JBEXET010000024.1:0-121416 GCF_040606415.1 Streptomyces sp. NPDC005423
TGGCCGGCGGACCCCTCCCGCCCCGGAACCAGCCACGCCACGGCTCCGCCACCAACCCCACGGCGGCCGGGGTGGGCGGCGGCCCCTACCGGTGCTCGGTCACCTTGCCGCCCGCGACCTCCAGGCGGCGGGTCACCTGGACCGCGTCGAGCATGCGGCGGTCGTGGGTGACCAGGAGCAGCGTGCCCTCGTAGGCGTCGAGGGCGGACTCCAACTGCTCGATCGCGGGCAGGTCGAGATGGTTCGTCGGCTCGTCGAGGACGAGGAGGTTGACGCCCCGGCCCTGAAGGAGGGCGAGGGCGGCGCGGGTGCGTTCGCCCGGCGAGAGGGTCGCCGCCGGACGCAGGACATGCTCCGCCTTCAGTCCGAACTTGGCGAGCAGCGTGCGGACTTCGGCCGGTTCGGTGTCCGGGACGGCCGCGCCGAACGCGTCCAGCAGCGCCTCCGGACCGTGGAACAGCTCACGCGCCTGGTCGACCTCGCCGACCAGCACCCCCGAGCCGAGCGCCGCGTGCCCGGCGTCGAGCGGGACCCGGCCGAGCAGCGCGCCGAGGAGGGTCGACTTGCCGGCGCCGTTCGCGCCGGTCACGGCGACCCGGTCGGCCCAGTCGATCTGGAGGGAGACCGGGCCGAAGGCGAAGTCGCCGAGCCGCACCTCCGCGTCCCGCAGCGTCGCGACGACCGCGCCCGAGCGGGGCGCCGACGCGATCTCCATGCGCAGGTCCCACTCCTTGCGCGGCTCGTCGACGACATCGAGCCGCTCGATCATGCGCTGGGTCTGCCGGGCCTTCGCGGCCTGCTTCTCGCTGGCCTCGCTGCGGAACTTGCGGCCGATCTTGTCGTTGTCGTTGTTCGCCTTGCGACGGGCGTTCTTGACGCCCTTGTCCATCCAGGAGCGCTGGGTCTGGGCGCGGTCCTGGAGGGCCGTCCGCTTGTCGGCGTACTCCTCGAAGTCGTCGCGCGCGTGCCGGCGCGCCACGTCCCGCTCCTCGAGATAGGCCGCGTAACCGCCGCCGTAGAGGTTGATCTGCCCCTGGGCCAGGTCGAGTTCGAGGACCTTGGTGACGGTGCGGGTGAGGAACTCGCGGTCGTGGCTGACGACGACCGTGCCCGCGCGCAGGCCGGAGACGAAGCGTTCGAGGCGCTCCAGGCCGTCGAGGTCGAGGTCGTTGGTGGGCTCGTCGAGGAGGAAGACGTCGTAGCGGGAGAGGAGGAGCGAGGCGAGGCCGGCCCGTGCCGCCTGGCCGCCGGAGAGGGAGGTCATCGGCTGGTCGAGGTCGACGGCGAGGCCGAGCGAGTCGGCGACCTCCTCGGCCCGCTCGTCGAGGTCGGCGCCGCCGAGGTCGAGCCAGCGTTCGAGGCTGTTGGCGTACGCGTCGTCGGCGCCGGGCGCGCCGTCCACCAGGGCCTGGGTCGCCTCGTCCATCGTCCGCTGGGCCTCGGCGACGCCGGTGCGGCGGGCCAGGAACGCGCGCACGCTCTCGTCCGGGCGCCGCTCCGGCTCCTGCGGGAGGTGCCCGACGGTCGCCGACGGCGGGGAGACGCGCAGCTCGCCCTCCTCCGGGGCGAGGAGCCCGGCAAGCATTCTGAGGAGGGTGGACTTGCCCGCGCCGTTGGCACCGACCAGACCGATCACGTCTCCGGGCGCGACGACGAGGTCGAGTCCGGAGAAGAGCGAGCGGTCGCCGTGCCCGGCGGCGAGATTCTTGGCGACGAGGGTGGCAGTCATCAGGTTGCCGATCCTAATCGGTCCCGGTGGGCCCCCTGCCGGCCACGTCGGCTACTGTCCCCGCGTGAGCAGCGACGTGTACGACGAGATCGTCGTGGTCGGCGGCGGGGTCATCGGGCTGACGACGGCCGTGGTGCTGGCCGAGCGCGGACGCCGGGTGCGGGTGTGGACGCGGGACCCCGTCGAGCGGACCACCTCGGCGGTCGCGGGCGCGCTGTGGTGGCCGTACCGGATCGAGCCGGAGGCGCTGGCCGGCGCGTGGGCGCTGGAGTCCCTCGCGGTCTACGAGGAGTTGGCGGCGCGGCCCGCGGAGACCGGTGTGCGCCTGGTCGGGGGCGTGCACGGCGGCACCCGGCTGGAGGAGCTGGGGCCGTGGGCGGCCCGGGTGCCGGGGCTGCGGGCGGCCCGCGCCGACGAGTACGCGGGCGGGGGTCTGTGGGCCCGGCTGCCGTTGATCGACATGGCGGCGCATCTGCCGTGGCTGCGGGAGCGGTTGCTGCGGGCGGGCGGGACGGTCGAGGACCGGTCGGTGACGGATCTCGCGGAGGTGCAGGCCGCCGTCACGGTCAACTGCACCGGCCTGGCCGCCCGGGAGCTGGTGCCCGATCCGGCGGTACGGCCGGTCCGCGGTCAGCTGGTCGTGGTGGAGAACCCCGGCATCACCACCTGGCTGACGTCGGTGGACCACACGGCCGAGGTCTCCACCTACTTCTTCCCGCAGCCGGGCGGCCTCATCCTGGGCGGCACCGCCGAGGAGGACGTCTGGTCCCTGACGCCCGACCCCGCGGCGGCCGAGGCGATCGTCGCCCGCTGTGCGGCGATCCGCCCGGAGATCGCCGGGGCGCGCGTCCGGGAGCACCGCGTGGGGCTGCGGCCGACCCGTCCGGCCGTGCGCCTGGAGCGCGAAGTACGGCCGGACGGGCGGGTGTTGGTGCACAACTACGGCCAGGGCGGGGCTGGGGTCACGGTGGCGTGGGGGTGTGCGCGGGAGGCGGCCGGGCTGGCGGAAGCGGCCGCTTCCTGACCGACCCAGACCGGCCCAGACCGACTGCGTCCGGCGGTGCCCGACTGCGACCGGCTAGGCGTTCATGAACTGGTCGGGGCGCAGCGCCCTGCCGGTGATCCGGACATCGCCGATGGTGCCGTGGAAGACCTGGTCGACCGCGCCGGCCCACTGGTAACCGCCCAGCAGGAACGGCAGGTCGAGGGTGGTCAGGCCGACGGCCCTGCTGGTGGGATTGCGGCCCTCCTCGCAGCCGTTGACGTAGAGCTTGCTGATCCGGCCGTCGTTGACGACGGCCACGTGCCACCACTCCTCCTGCTGGAGCAGGTGGCTCCAGGCGGTCGTGGCGCCGTCCTGGTTGAGCGGGTAGGCGTTCCACTGGAGCTCGACGGAGCTGGAGAGGCTGAGGGTGAGGACGGGTTCCTCGGCGGTGGCGGAGGGCCCGTTCTTGCCCGCCTGGGCCGCGGTGCCCGCGCGGCTGAGCAGCGCCGACCAGCCGTTGCGGCCGCCGTCCCAGTCGGCCGGCACCTTGAAGAAGGTCTCGAAGGTGTAGCCGTGGGCGAACGTCTCGCGGTTGAGCGGCGCCTTGTCGACCGTCCGCAGGTAGGCGCCGCTGACCGGGTTGCCCTCCCCGGCGAAGACCAGGCCCGCGTGTCCGGGCTGGTCGGGGTGGTGGTCGCCGGTCCAGGTGAGCGCGTGCGCGGGGGTGCCGGGGACGCTCTGGAGGACGAGGTCGTTGCCGTGGCCCGTCTGGTCCTTGACGACCGTGCCGGCGGCGACGTCGGCGCCGGGCGCTCCGCCCTCGTCGAAGCGCCAGTAGGCCAGCGTGCCGGGCAGCAGCATCCGCCGGGCGGGGCGGGCCTTGCGCGGCTCCACCGGGGCGAAGCCGGCGAAGCGCTCGTCGAAGTCGATCGGTATCGAGAAGGAGTCGGCCTTCGACGTCAGTTCGAGTTCCTGGGCGGCGAGGGAGTTCAGCTCGTTGTTCGCCGCCAGTTCGCGGATCCACGGCGAGAAGGTGGCGATGTCGATCGTCCCGCGGTCGAGGTCGAACCGGTAGGAACGGATCATGCCCGCGCCGCCGTAGTAGCGGTCCTGGTAGTTGGTGATGTGCAGGTGGACATCGTGGCCCGCGCCGTTCTTCAGCACCGTGCTGCCGGGCGGCCAGTAGTGGCCGTTCAGGGTGAGGAAGATCTGGTCGTTGTCCTTGATCAGGCCGTCCCACAACTGCTGTCCGTAGCCGGAGAGTCCGGCCGTGCCGTCGTCGTAGGAACCGACGAGTTCGTGGGTGGTGACGATCACCGGCAGGGTCGGGTTCGCGGCGATGACGGCGTTGGCCCAGGCGAACCCCTTCGCCGACAGGCGCCAGTCCAGGGAGAGCAGCAGCCACTCGCGGCCGCCCGCCTCGAAGACGTGGGCCGTGTTGTAGCCGTCGGGGCTGGAGGAGTGGTAGCCGGGCGTCTTCCTGGCCCGCGCCGGTCCGAAGGTGTCCAGGTAGGGTGTCGCGCCGCGCTGGTCGTCGGAGGAGACGTCGTGGTTGCCGGCCAGCACACCGTACGAGGCGCCCGCGCGGTCCAGCATGTCGAAGACCTTGGTGGCCGCCGCGTACTCCTCGGCGAGACCGTTCTGGGTGACGTCCCCGAGGTGCGCCAGGAAGACGATGTTCTCGTCGTTGCCGCCCGCGCGGCCCGCCGGGTCGAGGACGTACCGGAACGACGCCTCCATCGGGACGGGGTGGATGCGGTCCTGGTCGAACATGTACTGCGTGTCGGGCATGACGACGACCGTGAACCGGGGAGAGGCCGGGTCCGGGTCCCACTTCCCGCGCGGCGCGGGCGACATCGTTGTCCGGCCGTAGGGGTCGTCGTCCCCGCCGTCGCCGGCCGTGCGGTCGGCCGCGGCCGCGGGGGCCGCGCCCAGCAGTCCCGCGGCGGCCGTGCCCGCGCCGAGCGCGCCGGCCCGGTGCAGGAAGGTACGGCGGCTCGACGCCGCGACGCCGTCACCGTCGAGGTCGGCGGTGCGCGGGCACTCGCACCCCGTCGCCGCGTGCCCGTCGTGCGGGGCGGGGTCGTCGGGGCCGGCCGCCGTCGCCGTCCGGTCCGCGCCGCGGGCCGTCACCGGCGCCGGTCGGGTGCCACCGGTTCTGCCGTCCTCGGGTGAGCTGTTCATGTCCGCTCCCTTGCCTGGTGTCCGAACGGACTCACGCTAGGGAGGGCCGTGCTACGGCAGACTTGCGCGCCGGGTACCGGACGCCGAACACTCCCCCAACACCACCTCCGTCCCGCCCGGAACAGGGACATGGGCGGGGACCGGGCGGGGGCGGCGGCCGGTCGAGCGACCGCCGCCCCCGCGCGGAGCCGTTCAGCCGGCGTCGGGCATCCGCTGGACACCTCCCGGTGCGGCAACGCCCGTGCGCGTCGCGGGAGTTGACGCCGTGGCCGCCGTGCCCGAGGTGGCGCGGGCGAACGCCCCCGCGCCGCCGACCAGCGGGACGCGGGCCACGGTGCGGGACAGGTCCACGGTGAGGGTCGGGGTGGTGGACGGCGGATCGATGAGGTCCTTGTCCGTGCCCGCGACGATCAGGGCCAGCCGGTGGCCGGCCGGGACGACGTGGTCGGTCGCGGCCAGGTCGAGGGTGATGGTGTAGTCGGTGCCCGGGGTGAGCGGTACGCCCTTGCGGCCGGAGGCGTAGGTGCCGAGGTCGGCCCAGCCGCGGCTGAAGACCGTGGCGTCAACCGCCTTCGTACGGGCCTGGGTTGACAGGAAGCAGCCGGTGTCGCCGGCCGTGCCGGCGCCCCAGCAGGTGCGGTCGGTGAGAGTGGTGATGCCTTCGGCCGGGTCGGCGTAGTCCCGGATGGTGGCGGGGCCGAGGTCCACCAGGACCGCCGTGAGATGGGCCGTGGAGGTGGTGGGCGTCGCCGTGACCGTCACCTTCGAGGAGCCCGACAGACGCAGGTCCCGGCTGAGCGGCCGGGTCACGAAGCCCGCCTTGTCGGGGGTCGTCGTGTCGATCGTGGCCGCCCAGTCGGTCTCGCTCCGCCGGGGGTCGTCGGTGAACGTCTCGGTGCCCCGGCCCGCGGTGCGGCCGAGGGTGCCGACGCCCGGGACGGCGCCGGTGGCGGGGCGCAGGGTCGCGGCCGTCGTGGACCGCGGCGGCCAGACGGCGTCGGTGGTCCAGTGGTCCGGGGCGCGTTCGATGTCGGCCATGGGCTGCCGGTCGATGCCGTTGTCGTAGCCGAGGAGGGTGTGGTCGAACCAGCGGTGCAGGGTGTCGACCCACTGCGTGCGGCGGTAGTCGAAGGGGTCGACGTGCCCGGTCTGGGAGAGCCAGATCTTGCGCTCGACGCCGTGCGCGGCGAGGGCGTCCCACCACTGGCCGAAGTTCTTGGTGCGGACGTTGAGGTCCTGCGTTCCGTGGACGAGGAAGACGCTGGCCCTGACCTTGCCCGCGTCCTTGACGTAGTCGCGCGCGCTCCACAGGCCGGTCCAGTCGCCGGTGCGCGGGGCGCCGTCGACGAGCCGGCGCTGGACGGCGGCGCACCGGGACCGGGCGTCCGGGCTCTCGACGGCGTCGGAGAGCCAGTCGGGGCCGGAGTCGTAGAGGGGGGCGCCCTGGGCGAAGTAGTAGTCGTACCAGGAGGAGATCGCGCTGATGGGGACGATCGTCCTCAGGCCCGCTACGCCGGTCGCGGCGACGCCGTTGGCGATGGTGCCGTCCCAGCTCTTGCCGATCATGCCGGTGGCGCCGTTGGTCCAGGTGGCCCTGACCGCGGTCCCGCCGGTGCGGGTCGAGTACGCCTCGGCGCGGCCGTTGAGCCAGTCCACGACGGCCTTGGCGGACTGGATGTCGGAGCGTCCGCCGACGTCGACACAGCCGTCGGAACGGTTGGTGCCGGCCAGGTCGACGCCGACGAAGGCGTAGCCGCGGGGCACGAAGTAGTTGTCGTAGAAGAGCGGCATCCGGACCACGTCGCCCTGGGCGTCGTAGGTCTTCACCTGGCTCTCGTTGCCGCGCCCGCAGCAGGAGTAGTAGGGGCTGGCGTCCATGATGACGGGCACCTTGCGGCCCTGGGCGGCGGGTTCGCGGGGGCGGACGATGTCGGCGGCGACCCGGTCGCTCTTCCCGTCGCCGTCGCCGTCGAGGCCGGTGTCGACCCAGACGGCCTCGCGGACGGCGTGGGCGTAGGAGTAGACGGGCCTGCTCTCCCGCGGGGCGCCGTGGGCCGCCGCCGGGGTGAGGAAGGCCGCCATGAGGGCGGTGATGACCGTCGTCGCGAGCGGTCTCCAGATCGCGAAGCGCGTGCGTTTCGGCATGCGCGGACGCTACATCGGTCAACTCCCGCGCAGAAGAGGGCGATCGGATGACCGAGGGGGGCCGGTGACCGGCCGGGCGGGTGCGGCCGGTGGCCCGTGACGGCCGAATGGCGATCGTGTGACAGGCGGGGCCGTGGACACGCCCGCACGCACAGCGGCTGAATAGGCTCCCAACAGACTTGTCGTCCCTACGACTTGGAGTTCACGTGCACCGCAGAATCATCGCGCCGGGCGCACTCGCGGCGGCCTCCCTGTTGCTGGCGATCCCGGCATCGGCGGCGAGCTGCTCCCCCGGCGCGCCGGGCATCGGTGACCCCTACTACCCGGCCTACGGCAACGGCGGATACGACGTCTCCCACTACGACCTCGGACTGCGATACCAACCCGCCACCGACGAGTTGGCCGGTACGGCGACGATCCTCGCCAGGACGACGCAGGACCTGTCGCGGTTCGACCTGGACTTCCTGCTCGACGTGAGCGAGGTGCGGGTCAATGGCGCGCGGGCCACGTTCACCACCTCCGGCGAGCACGAGCTGGAGGTCACGCCGAAGACCCCGCTGGCGAAGAACACCCCCATCACCGTCGTCGTCCGCTACAGCGGGGTACCGTCGACGAAGAGCGCATACGGCTTCACCACCTGGCACCGCACCCCGGACGGCGCGGTCGCGGCCGACGAACCCGAGTCGGCCTGGTGGTGGTTCCCGAGCAACGACCACCCCAGCGACAAGGCGACCTACGACGTGTCGGTCACGGTGCCGGACGGCACCCAGGCCGTCTCCAACGGCACGCTCCAGTCGACGAGTTCACAGCTCGGCCGGACCCGTTACAGCTGGCGGCAGAACAAGCCGCAGGCCACCTACCTGGCCACGCTCGCCATCGGGAAGCTCGACCTGACGACCAGCACCTCGGACGGTGGTGTCCCGGTCCTCAACGCGTACAGCCGGAACCTCGGCGACAACGACGGGGCCGCACGGGCGAGCGTCGAGCGGACCGGCGAGATCGTCGACTGGCTGAGCGGCTACTTCGGGCCCTACCCGTTCGCCTCGGCGGGCGGTTACGTCCCCGACACCACCACCGGGTACGCGCTGGAGACGCAGACTCGCGTCTACTACAGCCCGAGGCAGTTCGCGAACGGCGCCAACACCTCCGTCGTCGTCCACGAGTTGGCGCACCAGTGGTACGGCGACGACGTGTCGCTCAAGGGCCGGAAGGACATCTGGCTCAACGAGGGGTTCGCGCGCTACGCCCAGTGGCTGTGGTCGGAGCACGAGGGCGAGGGCACCACACGGCAGCTCGCGCAGTACGTGTACGCCGCGCATCCGGCGGACGACGCGTTCTGGACCGTCGCGCCGGGCGACCCGGGGCCGGCGGACCAGTTCGACCTCGCGGTCTACGACCGGGGCGCGCTGGCGATCCAGGCGCTGCGCGACGAGGTCGGCGACGACGCGTTCTTCGCGATCCTGAAGGGCTGGCCGAAGGAGCACGCCTACGGGAACGCCTCCGTCGCCGACTTCCGCGGCTACGCCGAGCAGGTCTCCGGGAAGTCGCTCTCCGCGCTCTTCGACACCTGGCTCTTCCAGCCGTCGAAGCCGGCCGCCCCGGCGGCACGCACGGCGTCGATCGCGAGCGGCGCCGGCGCGGGGGCGGTCCCGGCGCGGCCCAGGTCCTGGCAGAAGATCGCCGCGACGAACGACGTGCACACGGGGTGACGCGGGGGCCGGCCCGGGGCTGCCCGTCTCCCCGGGCCGCCTACCGGGTTCCGGCCACCGGGGACTCCGGCCCGGCCGTGCGGAGCAGGAGTCCGGGCACGTCGATCGCGTCGACGTCCGTCGACGGCACCGTGCAGGCGTACGCCCCGGCGACGGCGCCGTAGCGGGCGCAGCGCAGCGGGGGCTCGCCGTTCAGCCGGCCGTAGAGGAAGGCGGCGGCGAAGGCGTCGCCCGCGCCGTTGGAGTCGATCACCGGGGCCGGGGGCGTGACGGCCGGGACGTGCGTGAACTCGCCGTCGGCCAGCAGGTACGCGCCCTCGGCGCCGGCGGTGGCGACGACCGATCCGGCGCGGCCCCGGGCGGCGATGGAGCGCAGGGTGTGTTCGATGTCGCCGGTCAGCGCGGTCGTGGAGAGGAAGACGAGGTCCGCCGCGCGGGCGAACGGCTCGTGGTAGGGGTTCACGCCGTCCCAGTCGTGCAGGTCGGTGGAGATGGTCACGCCGCACTCCAGCAGGGCGGGCAGGGCGTGGGCGCACGGCTGGGTGAGGGAGACGTGCACGTGCCGGCTCGCGCCGGCCAGCGCCCGGACCGTGGCCTCCGGCAGGCGGTCGTCGGGGTGGGTGCGGCTGGTGTCGTAGAGCGAGAGCCGGCGGCCGTCGGGGCCGACGAGGTTGACCGCGCGTCTGGTGCCGGCCGGCTGGGTCACGGCGGTCAGCGGGATGTTCCGGTCGCGGTGGAGTGCGCGCACCAGGTCGCCCTCGGGGTCGTCGCCGAGCAGGTCGAGATGGTGGGTGCGCAGCCCCAGGGCCGCCAGTCCCAGGGCGACGAAGTCTCCGGTCTGGCCCGCGCGGGTGCGGATGCCGGAGTCGATGGGGTAGCTGTCGGCGTACGGGAGCGGCAGTTCGGGGACGTGGACGATGGTGTCGGCGCCCGCGCCGCCGAGGACGAGGACGTCGATGTCGCGGCTCATGGCGCTCCCCCGGCGATGTCTGCGGTCGGCTACGGGCAGCGAGTCAAGCAGCGGCCGGAGTTCGCCGCAAGGGCTTGCGCAATGTTCTGCAATTCCTTGCAGCGGCCCGTTGGTCGACCGACCGGTCCCGGCCGCCGCTTCCCGGCGTCCGGCGGGTACGCACGAGGTGTCACACCGTCGGTGGCACAGCGATACTGCTGCGCATGACGACCCACACCGAGGAGCCGGCGCTCACCATCGACGAACTGGCCGCGCGGGCGGGGGTCACGGTGCGCACGGTCCGCTTCTACGGCACCCGGGGACTGCTGCCGCCCCCGGTGATCGGTCCGCGCCGGGTGGGGCACTACGGGCAGGCGCATCTCTCCCGGCTCGCGCTGATCGAGGAGTTGCGGCACCAGGGGATGACGCTGGCCGCCATCGAACGCTATCTGGCGCGGCTCCCGCCCGGCCTCAGCGCGCAGGACCTCGCGATCCACCGCGCGGTCGTCGCCTCCTGGGCGCCGGACACGGTGGAGACCCTGGACCGCGCGGAGCTGGAGCGGCGGGCGGGCCGGTCCCTGACCGAGGAGGACGTCGGACGGCTGGCCGCGATGAGCGTGCTCGTCCCCGACGACGGCGCCTACCGCGTGGACTCCGGTCTGCTCCGGCTCGGGGTACGGCTGCTGGACGTGCCGCTGTCGCAGGAGGTGATCCTGGCCGCGCGGAACGTGCTGACCGAGCACTCCCGTACGGCGGCCCGCGAGCTGTCGGGGCTGCTGCGCGACGCGGTGTCCGAACGGGCCGCGCAGGACGTCAGGTCACTCTCCGCGGAGATGCAACCCCTCGTCGTACAGGCCCTCCTGACGACCTTTCAGCGCTCGCTCCGGGAGGAACTGCGCGCCTGGGTGCGGGAGTCGGCGCAGGACTGAGCGGGCCGGGAGGCGGCACCGCGCGGGACTCCGCCCGCGGACCCGGTCCCCCGGTGCGGTGGGGGACCGGGAGTCGCGGGGCCCGGCGGTCTCGTGGGGTCAGCGCGTGGCGCCGAACCGCTCCCCCTTCTCCGCCTTCTCGACGAGCAGCGCGGGCGGCGTGAACCGCTCCCCGTAGCGGTCGGCGAGTTCACGCGCGCGTGCCACGAAGCCGGGCGGTCCCCCGTCGTAGCCGTCGATGTACTGCAGGACGCCACCCGTCCAGCCGGGGAAGCCGATGCCGAGGATCGATCCGATGTTGGCCTCGGCGACGGAGGTCAGGACGCCCTCTTCGAGGAGTCTGACGGTGTCGAGCGCCTCGGAGAAGAGCATGCGTTCCCGCATGTCCTCGAAGGGGATCTCGTGGCCGGGCCCGGTGAAGTGCTCGCGCAGTCCCGGCCAGAGCCGGGTGCGCCGGCCGTCCTCGTAGTCGTAGAAGCCCCCTCCGCCGCTGCGGCCGGTGCGGCCGAACTCGTCGACCATGCGGTCGATGACGGCCTCCGCGGGGTGGCCGGGCCAGGTGCCGCCCGCCTCCTCGACCGCCCGCCTCGACTCGTCGCGGATCCTGCGCGGGAGGGTGAGCGTCAACTCGTCCATCAGGGCGAGGACCTTGGCCGGGTAGCCCGCCTGGGCGGCGGCCTGCTCGACCGAGGCGGGCGCGATGCCCTCGCCGACCATGGCCACGCCCTCGTTGAGGAAGTGGCCGATGACGCGTGAGGTGAAGAAGCCGCGCGAGTCGTTGACGACGATGGGCGTCTTCCTGATCTGCCGGACCAGGTCGAAGGCGCGGGCGAGTGCCTCGTCGCCGGTCCGCTCGCCCTTGATGATCTCGACGAGGGGCATCTTGTCGACCGGCGAGAAGAAGTGCAGTCCGATGAAGTCGGCCTGGCGCTCGACGCCTTCGGCGAGGGCCGTGATCGGCAGGGTGGAGGTGTTGGAGCACAGCAGGGCGTCGGGCTCGACGACGTGCTGGATCTCCTGGAACACCTTGTGCTTGAGGGCGGTGTCCTCGAAGACGGCCTCGATGACGGCGTCGCAGCCCTTGAGGTCGGCCGGGTCGGCCGTCGGCGTGATGCGGGCGAGCAGCGCGTCGGCCTGCTCCTGGGTGCTGCGGCCCCGGGAGACCGCCTTGGCGCAGAGCTGCTCGGAGTAGGCCTTGCCCTTCCGCGCCGCCTCCGGGGACACGTCCTTGAGGACGACGTCGATGCCGGCCCGGGCGCACGCGTAGGCGATGCCCGCGCCCATCATCCCGGCGCCGAGGACCGCGGCCCGGCGGACCGGGCGGGGCTCGACGCCCCGCGGCCTGCCGGCACCGGAGTTGACGGCCTGGAGGTCGAAGAAGAAGGCCTGGATCATGTTCTTGGAGGTCTGGCCGGCGGCCAGTTCCACGAAGTAGCGGGCCTCGATGACCTGGGCGGTCTCGAAGTCCACCTGGGAGCCCTCGACGGCGGCGGCGAGGACGGCGCGCGGCGCCGGGTAGGGCGCTCCGTTGGTCTGCTTGCGCAGGTTCGCCGGGAACGCGGGCAGGTTCGCCGCGAACCCGGGGCTGGCCGGGGTGCCGCCCGGAATGCGGTACCCGGGGGTGTCCCAGGGCTGGCGCGACTCGGGGTGGGCGTCGATGAAGGCGCGCGCCTTGGCGGTCAACTCCTCGGGTGTGGCGGCCACTTCGTGGACCAGGCCGTTCTCCTGGGCGCGCCGCGCGTTGTACTGCGTGCCCTGGAGGAGGACCTTCAGCAGGGCGTCGGTGATGCCCAGCAGGCGTACGGTACGGACGACTCCGCCGCCGCCCGGGAGCAGCCCGAGCGTGACCTCGGGGCAGCCGATCTTCGTGCCGGGGGTGTCCAGGGCGACGCGGTGGTGGCAGGCCAGGGCGAGTTCGAAACCGCCGCCGAGGGCCGCGCCGTTGATCGCCGCGACGACCGGCTTGCCGAGGGTCTCGATGCGGCGCAGGTTCCGCTTGATCGCGAGACCGCCGTCGAAGAGGTCCTGGGCGGTGTCGGGGGTGACCCGGATCAGGTCCCGCAGGTCGCCGCCGGCGAAGAAGGTCTTCTTGGCGGAGGTGATGACGATGCCGCGGACGGAGTCCCGTTCGGCCTCCAGGCGGTCGGTGACGGCCGCGAGGGAGGCGCGGAAAGCCGCGTTCATCGTGTTCGCGGACTGGTCGGGGTCGTCGAGGACGAGGGTGACGACACCGGTGTCGTCCTGTTCCCAGCGGATGGTGGTGCTCTCGGTCATGTCGGGGGTCTCCGTCGAGGTCTGAAGTCTTCGCCGCCACCGGAGGGTCGGGGCTCTCCGGTGGCCGGGCCGGAGCGGGCCGGCGGCCGCACGTCGGCGCGGGCGGGCGGGGCGGGAGGCGTCCGGCGGCGGGTGCCGGGTGGCGGGCTCCGTACTAGAGGCGTTCGACGACGGTCGCGATGCCCATGCCGCCGCCGACGCACAGGGTGGCGAGTCCGTAGCGCTTGTCCTGGCGCTCCAGTTCGTCGACGAGGGTGCCGAGGATCATCGCGCCGGTGGCGCCGAGCGGATGGCCGAGCGCGATGGCGCCCCCGTTGACGTTGACCTTGTCCAGGGAGAGGCCCATGTCGCGTACGAAGCGCAGGACGACCGCCGCGAACGCCTCGTTGATCTCGACGAGGTCGATGTCCCCGATGGTCAGCCCGGCCTTGGCGAGGGCCTTGCGGGTGGCGGGCGCCGGGCCGGTGAGCATGATGGTCGGCTCCGAGCCGGAGACGGCGGCGGAGACGATCCTGGCGCGCGGGGTGAGGCCGTACCGCTCACCGGCCTCGCGGGAGCCGACCGCGACGAGCGAGGCTCCGTCGACGATGCCGGAGGAGTTGCCCGCGTGGTGGACGTGGTCGATCTTCTCCACCCAGTGGTACTTCTGGAGGGCCACGGCGTCGAAGCCGCCCAGTTCGCCGATGTCCGCGAAGGACGGCTTCAGCCCGGCGAGCGAGTCGGCGGTGGTACCGGGGCGGGGGTGCTCGTCGTGGTCGAGGACGAGCAGTCCCGCGCGGTCCCTGACCGGCACGACGGACCGCTCGAAGCGGCCCTCCTTGGCGGCGTGGGCGGCCCGTTCCTGGGAGAGGGCCGCGTACTCGTCGACGTCCCGCCGGGAGAATCCCTCGATGGTGGCGATCAGGTCGGCGCCGATGCCCTGCGGCACGAAGTCGACGGCGAGGTTGGTCATCGGGTCGTTGAACCAGGCGCCGCCGTCCGAGCCCATCGGCACCCGGGACATCGACTCGACCCCGCCCGCGAGGACCAGGTCCTCCCACCCCGAACGCACCTTCATCGCGGCCAGGTTGACGGCCTCCAGGCCCGAGGCACAGAAGCGGTTCTCCTGGACACCGGCCACCGTGTCCGGCAGTCCGGCGGCGAGCGCGGCGATCCGCGCGATGTCGGAGCCCTGGTCGCCGACCGGGCCGACGACGCCGAGCACAATGTCGTCGATCGCGGCCGGGTCGAGCCCCGGCAGGCGGTCGCGGAGTTCGCGGATCAGGCCCACGACGAGGTCGACGGGTTTCGTACCGTGCAGGGCCCCGGTGGCCTTGCCGCGCCCGCGCGGGGTGCGGATCGCGTCGTACACGTACGCTTCGGTGCTCACTGAGAAGCCTTTCAACGAGGGTTTTCGGAGCCTTCGAGGAGTCGGGGCACATCCCAGTCCCGGGCCACGCCCGCGGTGTCGGTGCCGGGCAGGGCCGGGCCGCCGCGCACGGAGGTGGCGGTCGCGGAGAAGCGGGGGGCGGGCGCGGGCTGGGTGATGCCGGCGTGGTCGGTGAAGGTGCCGCGGGCGGCGAGGTGCGGATGGTGCGGGGCCTCGCGCAGCGACAGGACGGGCGCCACACACGCGTCGGAGCCGTCGAAGACGGCCGTCCACTCCGCGCGGGTACGGCTTCGGAAGCGGGCCGTGACCGCGGCGCGCAGCTCCTCCCAGCGGCTGATGTCGGTGCGGGCCGAGGCGTGTTCGGGGAGGCCGAGCAGGTCGAGGAACTCGGCGTAGAACCGCGGCTCCAGGGCGCCCACCGCCATGTGTGCGCCGTCCGCGGTCTCGTACGTGCCGTAGTAGGGGCAGCCGCCGTCCAGCAGGTTGGCGCCGCGCCGGTCCTGCCAGCCGCCGGCCGAGAGCATGCCGTGGATCATCGCGGAGAGGTGGGCGGTGCCGTCCACGATCGCGGCGTCGACGACCTGGCCGGTGCCGGTGGCCCGCGCGTGGTGCAGGGCGGCGAGGACGCCGACGACGAGGTAGAGCGAGCCGCCGGCGTAGTCGCCGAGCAGGTTGGCGGGGAAGGCCGGGGGCCCGTCCGGGGGGCCGATCATGCCGAGGGTGCCGGTGACGGCGATGTACCCGATGTCGTGGCCGGCGCGCTGCGCGAGGGGCCCGTCCTGGCCCCATCCGGTCATCCGGCCGTAGACGAGGGCGGGGTTGCGGGCGAGCGACTCGCTGGGGCCGACGCCGAGGCGCTCGGCGACGCCGGGACGGTACCCCTCGACGAGGATGTCGGCACGCTCGGCCAGGTCGAGGACGCGGGCCGGTCCGTCCGGGGACTTCAGGTCGACGAGCACCGAGCGTTTGTTGCGGTTGGTGATGTCGTGGGCCGGGTCGATGCCGAGCCCGGGACCGCCCGGCCGGTCCACCCGTACGACGTCGGCGCCCAGGTCGGCGAGGAGCATGGCCGCGAACGGGCCGGGGCCGATCCCGGCCAGTTCCACCACGCGCACGCCGGTGAGCGGGCCGTGCCCCGGCGTCCCTGCCGCTGTCATCCAGCCCCCAGAGCTGTGACATCACCGATGTGACACCAGTGATGTTAAGAACACGTTCCACCCGGCACAAGACCGGAAGAGCAAGCGCTTAGCCAACATACCCGCCGGTCGGCCGACCGGCCCCTTCCCGTACGGCCACGAGTGGGCGCGCGGGCGTTCCGGTACCTTCTCCCCCGGTGCTCCGAGGTCCCCGACCGTCTGGTTCCGCGCCGCCCACGCTAGCCTCGGCCACCGACAGCTGCGCGGGCTGCGGGACCGGGAGTGTCATGAGCAGGCTGAACAGAGCGGACCGTCCCTACGACATCGTGCTCTTCGGGGCGACCGGCTTCGTCGGAACGCTGACCGCGGAGTACCTCGCCGCGCACGCGCCCCCGGAGCTGCGCTGGGCCGTCGCGGGCCGCGGCGTCGCGAAGCTGGAGGCGCTGCGCGAACGGCTGCCCGGCGGCGCGGAGATCGGCCTGCTGCGGGCCGACGTCTCCGACCCGGCCTCCCTGCGCCGGCTCGCCGAGCAGGCGCGCGTGGTGGCCACCACCGTGGGCCCCTACGTCCGGTACGGCGAGGAGCTGGTCGCGGCCTGCGCGGAGACCGGCACCGACTGCCTCGACCTGTGCGGCGAGCCGGAGTTCGTGGACCTGACGTACGTCCGGCACGACGCACGCGCGCGGGAGACCGGCGCCCGCCTGGTGCACGCCTGCGGTTTCGACTCGGTGCCGCACGACCTGGGCGCGTACTTCACCGTCGGTCAGCTGCCCGAGGGGGTGCCGTTGACGGTGGACGCCTTCGTGAGCGTCGACGCGGCCTTCTCGGGCGGCACCCTCGCGTCGGCGCTCGGCCAGTTCGGGCGCGGGCGACAGGTGCTGGCCGCCGCCCGGGACCGCCACCGGCACGAACCCCGGCTGGTGGGCCGCCGGGCCGCCGCCCCGGCCGGAGCACCCCGCTTCGCCGCCGAGATCGGCGCCTGGGCACTGCCGCTGCCCACCCTCGACCCGCGCATCGTCCGGCGCTCCGCCGCCACCTTGGACCGGTACGGGCCCGACTTCCGCTACCGCCACTACGCGGCCGTACGGCGTCTGCCGGTGGCGCTCGGCGGCGTCGCGGCCGTCGGCGCCCTGGCCGTCGCCGCCCAACTCCCGCCCGCCCGGCGCTGGTTGTCGGACCGGCTCAAGCCCGGGGAGGGACCGAGCGCCGCGAAGCGGGCGAAGAGCTGGTTCTCGGTGCGGTTCGTGGGCGAGGGCGGCGGCCGGCGCGTCTTCACGGAGGCCGCGGGCGGCGACCCGGGCTACGACGAGACCGCGAAGATGCTCGCCGAGTCGGCCCTCTGTCTCGCCCTCGACCAACTCCCGCCCACGGCAGGGCAGGTGACGACCGCGGTCGCCATGGGGGACGCCCTCACCGGCCGGCTCCGCGACGCGGGCATCACCTTCCGGGTGGCGGCCAACCGGTGAGGCGGCCCGGCCTCCCCCGGCACCCGCACGCGGGAGCCGGGCGACAACGGGGCGTGCCGACGGGTGAGTTCGGCGGGACCCCGGGGATGCGATACCCTCGATCTTGAGCGGGTCGCCGGTAACGTCCGGTGCCTGGTCTCGCGTTGGTGGTCCAAGGAAAGACGCCCCGCTTCCTGCGGGGAGATGCAGGTGCAAGGCCTGCCCAGCGCTCGCAGTCCGAGCCCCACGCCGCGTCACGCGGAGTGGGGCTCGTGTGTTCTCCGCCCACCACGGCGACGGACCGAACCCGACCGGCGGTCCGCGGTGCGCTGCCGGTCCGTCCCGCGGCGGCTCAGGCGGTCGCCTCCCGCAGCGCCCGGCGGCACAGCGCGTCCGCCCTGCGAGTCGTCTCCGGCAGGCGGTAGGCGGGGGTCAGGGCGAGGGTGTGCGCGCAGGCGTTGTCCAGGCCGACGCGGTGGCCCACCGAGACGAAGACCGGCTTGACCGCGTCCCTGGTGCGCAGCGCGCGGCCCACCTCCTCGGTGCCCGCCAGCAGCGGGGCGGACGAGCCGCGCGCGGTGCCCGGCTCGTCGTGGACGAAGGTGAAGGGGTTCTTGGCGACGCCGATGGTGGGCAGCCGGGTGAGGACGCCGAGGTGGGCGGCGAGGCCGAAGCGGCGCGGGTGCGCCAGGCCGTACCCGTCGCAGACCACCAGCCCCGGCGGCACGGGCAGGGCGTCCAACACGGCCAGGACGGCGGGGAGTTCACGGAAGGCGAGCAGACCGGGAACGTAGGGGAAGGAGACCCGGCCCACGGCGGTGGCCTCGGCCACGACGCCGAGGGTGGCCGCGTCCAGGACGACGGCGGCAGCGGCCACCACGTCCCGCTCGTCGTCGTAGGCGACATCCACGCCGGTGACGTGCCCCGACCCGGGCGGCGGCCCCGGCTCGTCGAGCACCACCCGCTCCCGCAGCTCGTCCTGGACGGCTCGGGCCTGCTCCTCGGTCGCGGGCCAGCCCGCGGGCACGCTCACGGTCGTCACGGTTGTCATGGTGACGTCGAGCGTACGGTCCCGCGCGGGCGCCCGACGCGAGGGGTGGCCGGCCCCCTCGGTTCTCCGGTCGGGCCACCTGCCCCGCGCCCCCGCCGCCCAGCAGCCGCCGTCGGGGGCGCGGTCCACGAGCGCCCCATGGCGGGCGAAACCAGCCCACCGACACCGGCTCGTCCGGACGGCCCACGATCAACATCGCCTTCCTGGGGTAGCGGTGACAGAGGTCACTCGATATTCATGTGCACGGACCCGCCGGTTCCGGCGTCTTCTGAAGTGCCGGACGCATGAACTCGGGAGTCCGTCAGCCGACACACAGGTGCGGTCCCGCCGTCACGAGGGAGCAAGGCGTTGTCCATCGTCATCGAGCAGCCCGTAGAGGTCCGACTCGTCGCCGCCGCGCCGCGGATGGCGCACATTCCCGCCACCCTGCACTACGACCGGCGCGACCCGTTCGCCGTGCGCATGACCTTCCCGGCACCGGCCACCCTGGAGGGCGTGGAGGTCTGCTGGACCTTCGCCCGCGATCTGCTCGCGGCCGGCCTGCACACCGCCGAGGGCCACGGCGACGTCCGGGTGCGGCCCTACGGCTACGACCGGACCGTCCTGGAGTTCCACGCCCCCGAGGGCACCGCCGTGGTGCACATCCGCTCGGGCGAGGTGCGCCGCTTCCTGGACGCGACGGGCGACCTGGTCCCGGTCGGCCTGGAACACCTCCAGCTCGACCTCGACCACGACCTGGCGCAGCTGATGGGGGACGCCCTTTAACGCGTTGACAGCCGTCCCGGCCGTTCGTAACGTTTCTCCCGGTCCTGTTGCCGCCGAACGGAGAAGGACGTTGCTCGTCTGAGGTCCTGAGACACCGCCCCACACCCCGCTGGGTGTGTGCGCCGTGCGCGACCTCGGCCGTCGAGCCGTCCTCCGGAACAGGGCTTCTTCCTTGCCCGCCGCAGGACCCGTCCTCGCCCCGCGGTGTCTCGACACGCGTTTGCCCCTCACCACCCCGAGCAACCGCGAGGCACCCATGCATCCCTCCCTCACCTGCACCTCCCTCACCTTCGCCTGGCCCGACGGCACCCCCGTCCTCGACGGCCTCGACCTCGCCTTCGGCCCCGGCCGGACCGGCCTCGTCGGCGCCAACGGGGCAGGGAAGTCCACCCTGTTGAAGCTGGTCGCCGGTGAACTCACCCCGGCCGGCGGCACCGTCCGCGTCACCGGCGAGATCGGACACCTGCCGCAGAACGTCACCCTCGACACCGCCCTGCGGGTCGACGAGACACTGGGCATCGCCGCCCGGCGCGCCGCGCTGCACGCCATCGAGGCGGGCGACGCGTCCGAGGAGCACTTCGAGACGATCGGCGACGACTGGGACGTGGAGGAGCGCGCGCTCGCCACCCTCGGCGAACTCGGGCTCGCCCACATCGCGTTGGACCGCACCGTCGGCGAGGTCTCCGGCGGCGAGTCGGTCCTGCTGCGGCTGGCCGCGCTGTTGCTGCGCCGGCCCGACGTCCTGCTCCTGGACGAGCCGACCAACAACCTCGACCTGTACGCGCGCCGACGGCTGTATGCGGCCGTCGCCTCTTGGCCGGGGGTGCTCGTCGTGGTCAGCCACGACCGTGAACTGCTCGATCTGGTCGACCGGATCGCGGAGCTGCGGGCCGGCGGCGTCACCTGGTACGGCGGCAACTTCTCGGCGTACGAGGAGTCGCTCGCCGCCGAACAGGAGGCCGCCGAGCGGACGGTGCGGGTCGCCGAAGCCGACCTGCGCAAACAGAAACGCGAACTGAGTGACGCCCGGGCCACGTTGGCCCGACGCAAACGGTACGGGCAGAAGATGAACGACCAGAAGCGCGAACCGAAGATCGTCATGGGGGCGCGCAGACGCGCGGCGCAGGAGTCCGCGGGCAAGCACCGCATCCTGCACGAGGAGCGGCTCGCCGAGGCGAAGGAGCGCCTCGACGACGCGGCGGAGGCCGTCCGGGACGACGACGAGATCCGCGTCGACCTGCCGTACACGGCGGTGCCGCCGGGCCGCGGAGTCCTGGTCCTGCGCGACCTGGAGACCGCCCACGGCGCGCGGGTGGCCGGCGGACTGGAGCTGCGCGGTCCCGAGCGGGTGGCGCTCGTCGGGCGCAACGGCTCGGGCAAGACGACCCTGCTGCGCACCATCGCCGGGGAGCTGGCGCCGGTGTCGGGCGAGGCGCGGGCGCTGGTTCCGCTGCGGTTCCTGCCACAGCGCCTCGACGTGCTCGACGGCGGGCTGACGGTCGCCGAGAACGTCGCGCGGTTCGCGCCGGGCGCCACCGACAACCGGATCCGGGCGCGGTTGGCCCGCTTCCTGTTCCGGGGCGCCCGGGCCGACCAGAAGGCGGCGACCCTCTCCGGCGGCGAACGCTTCCGGGCCACCCTGGCCGCGCTGATGCTGGCCGAGCCCGCCCCGCAACTGCTGCTCCTGGACGAGCCGACCAACAACCTCGACCTGGCGAGCGTCCGGCAGCTGACGAGCGCCCTGGCGTCGTACGAGGGGGCGCTGATCGTGGCCGGCCACGACGTGCCGTTCCTGGAGTCGCTCGGCATCACCCGCTGGCTGCTGCTGGACGGGGAGGTGCGGGAGGTCACCGCGGAGGAGGCGGGGTTCCCCCTCTAAACTACGTCGCCGTCCGGGTGTCGGCTCATCTCAAGAGGGCCACAGCCCGGCGGCGGGGCTTTTGCCGGGCGAGACCCGCCCTGCATGATGAGCCGACACCCGCAGCCGACACCCGCAGCCGACCACGGAGACCCGCTCGTGCCCAGCCAGAAGGCCCTCGTCCGCCGCCCCAGCCCGCGCCTGGCCGAGGGGCTGGTCACGCACATCGAGCGGGAGAAGGTCGACGTCGAGCTCGCCGTCGAGCAGTGGGAGGCGTACACGGGGGCCCTGCGCGACCACGGCTGGGAGACGATCGAGGTGGAGGCGGCCGACGACTGCCCCGACTCGGTGTTCGTCGAGGACACCGTCGTCATGTACCGCAACGTCGCGCTGATCGCCCGTCCCGGAGCCGAGTCCCGGCGCGCGGAGACCGCCGGGGTCGAGGAGGCGGTGGCCCGGCTCGGCTGCTCCGTCAACTGGATCTGGGAGCCCGGTACCCTGGAAGGGGGCGACGTCCTCAAGATCGGTGACACCCTGTACGTCGGCCGGGGCGGCCGGACCAACGCGGCCGGTGTGCAGCAGCTGCGGGCCGCGTTCGAACCCCTCGGGGCGCGGGTGGTGGCGGTGCCGGTGAGCAAGGTGCTGCACCTGAAGTCGGCGGTCACCGCGCTGCCCGACGGCACGGTTCTCGGGCGCATCCCGCAGTTGGACGCGCCCTCCATGTTCCCGCGGTTCCTGCCGGTGCCGGAGGAGTCCGGGGCGCACGTGGTGCTGCTGGGCGCCGGCCGGCTGCTGATCGCGGCGAGCGCGCCGAAGACCGCCGATCTGCTCGCCGGTCTCGGGCACGAGCCGGTCGTCGTGGACATCGGTGAGTTCGAGAAGCTGGAAGGGTGTGTGACATGCCTCTCGGTCCGACTGCGGGATCTGTACGCGTGACCGGGTACCCGGACCGTCCGCCGGTCCGGTACCTGCGGCGCCGTGGCAGGGCCATCCAGCCCCCGAACCCTGCCTGATCAGCGATCCTTACAGGCTTTTTAACCTACGGTAGCGTAACCTACGGTTTCGTAGCCTACGATTCCGTAAGTTTGCCAGACCCCGGCACCGCTCGCCGGTTTTGTTCCGTTCTGTACCGCGTCCCCCTGGAGTACCCGTGACGATCACTTCCCCTCATCTCGGCAGCCCCGCAGTCTGGACCGACGCCAAGCTGCTGTACGCGCTGGAGGAAGTCGTCGAGCAGGAACTCAACCGGCACCTCAAGGCGACCAAGGACTGGATGCCCCACGAGTACGTCCCGTGGAGCGACGCCCGTAACTTCCCCGGCTTCTTCGAGGACGGCGAAGCGTGGGACAAGGAGCAGTCCAAGGTCACCGAGATCGGCCGGATCGCCCTGGTGGTGAACCTGCTCACCGAGGACAACCTGCCCAGCTACCACCACGAGATCGCCAGCCTCTTCGGCCGGGACGGCGCCTGGGGCACCTGGGTGCACCGCTGGACGGCGGAGGAGGGGCGGCATGGCATCGTGATGCGTGACTACCTGCTCGCCTCCCGCGCCGTCGACCCGGACAAGCTGGAGCAGTTCCGGATGGCCCATATGAGCGAGGGCTTCGAGTCGGACAACCGCCACTCGATGCTCCACTCGGTCGCCTACGTGGCCTTCCAGGAGCTGGCGACCCGGATCTCGCACCGCAACACCGGTCACCAGTCGGGCGACCCGGTCTGCGACCGCATGCTCGCCCGGATCGCCACCGACGAGAACCTCCACATGGTCTTCTACCGCAACCTGGTGAAGGCCGCGTTCGAACTCGCCCCCGACCTCACCATGCAGGCCGTCCGGGACGTCGTGGTGAACTTCCGGATGCCCGGTCACGGCATGCCCGGCTTCGAGCGGGCCGCCGCGCAGATGGCGATCGGCGAGGTCTACAACATGCGCATCCACCACGACGACGTGATCCAGCCGGTGCTGCGCTACCTGAGGGTCCTGGAGATGGACGGCCTCGGTCCCGAGGGGCTGCGGGCCCAGGAGGAGCTCGGCCTGTACATGGGCGGCCTGGACGCCGAGGCCTCGAAGTTCGACGCGAAGCTCGCGGCCCGCAAGGCCCGCATGGCGGCCCGCGCCAACGCCTGACGCAACACCCCGCCACGCGCGCGTGCGGCCTTCGAGCCGCACGCACGCGTGGCGGTCGTGTGCCGGCACCCGTCCGCCCGGTTCAGTGCGTGGCCGTACGCCGGAGCTCCAGGCGCTCCTTCTCCGACAGTCCGCCCCAGACACCGAAGCGTTCGTCGTTGTCCAGCGCGTAGTCGAGGCAGGCGGAGCGGATCGGGCACATGCCGCAGATCCGCTTCGCGTCCCGTACGGAGCTGCCGGGCTCGGGGAAGAAGAAGTCGGCCCCGGTCTGTGCGCACAACGCCTCCTGCTGCCAGTCCAGGTCGGGCGAGGTGATCGTGTCGATGTGCATGGTCAGGATCGTGCCGCGCGGCGAAAAACGTTCGATCAACGTGCGATCAACGCGGCCACGACCGGGGCCCGCGGGCCGCCCCGATAGTGGCCCGCCGGCCCGCACCGGCGCACGGCGGCGCGCGGAGCCCGCGGAAACAAGGAGAGCCCGGCCGGTCACCGAGGGCGACCACGCCCCGCGCCGGACGGCCCGTCGGCACTCCGGCAGCGATTGTCAGTGGGCAGTGCCAGACTCGGCAGTGCAGAGAACGGGACCCGGCACCGCGGGCCCCTTCGCCAAGGAGGGCACTGATGCTCACCACCCGTTTCGTCAACGGCGCTCCGAACTGGCTCGACGTCGGTTCGTCCGACCTCGACGGCGCCATCTCCTTCTACAGCGGCCTCTTCGGCTGGCAGTTCCAGTCGGCGGGACCGGACGCCGGCGGTTACGGCTTCTTCCAACTGGACGGCCGGACGGTCGCCGGCGGGATGCAGGTCGGCGCGGACCAGGCGCCGCCGGCCTGGACCGTCTACTTCCAGAGCGCGGACGCGGAGGCCACCGCCAAGGCGGTCGAGCAGGCCCGCGGCACCGTCCTCTTCCAGCCCATGGACGTGATGGGCAAAGGTCATATGGCGGTCTTCGCCGATGCCGCGGGCTGTGTGTTCGGCGTCTGGCAGCCGGGCGAGACCAAGGGCGTGGACGTGGCCGGCGAGACCGGCTCACTGACCTGGGTCGAGCTGTACACCCCGGACGTCGCCGCGGCGGCGGCCTTCTACCACGCCGCGCTCGGCCTGGAGACCTCGGCCGCCCCCATGCCGGGCGGCGACTACACCTGCGTCAATCCGGGCGGCGCCGGAGACGACGCCATGTTCGGCGGTGTCGTCCCGCTCGACGCCCACCCGGCCACGACGCCGCCCCCACACGCCTTCTGGCTGCCCTACTTCGAGGTCGCGGACACGGACGCCACGGTGGCCAGGGCCCAGGAGCTGGGCGGCGCGGTCACCGTTCCCGCCACGAGCGTGCAGGGCGTCGGCACGATGGCCCACCTCACCGATCCCTACGGGGCACGCTTCGCGGTCATCAGGAGCGAGTCGCCGCAGGGCTGAGCGCGAGGGCGTTCGGCAGTGCCGGGGCGCCTGGGTGCTTGGGTGCCTGGGCATGGAAAGGACCGCCCGGTCTAGGCGGAGGCGCGGCGTACCAGCGTGGTCGGGAGGATCACGCCGGCCGGTGCGCCTCCGACCCCGTCGCCGAAGGGCCCGTCCGTGGGGGCGCCCTCGCCGGCTCCCCGCCGGTCCAGCTCGCGCAGCAGCAGCCGGGCCATCAACCGCCCCATCTCCTCGATGTCCTGCCGGACCGTCGTCAGGGGCGGGTCGGTCTGTTCGGCCACCGGCAGCATGTCGTCGAAGCCGATCACGGCGACGTCCTCAGGGACGCGTCGCCCGAGTTCGCGCAGGACGCGCAGCACGCCCGAGGCGGTGAGGTCGTTGGCGGCGAAGACGGCGTCCAACTCCGGGCACCGGTCGAGGAGTTCACGCGTCGCGTGTTCGCCGCCGCCCGCGGTGAAGTCGCTCTCCACGATCAGCCGCGGGTCGGCGTCGGCCATGACGTCCCGGAAGCCGTCGAGCCGGTCCACGGCGGACGTCTGGTCGAGGGCGCCGGTGATGTGCGCGATCCGGGTCCGGCCGAGGCCGACCAGATGCCGTACGGCCTCGCGGGCGCCGCCCCGGTTGTCGCAGTCGACGTACACCGTGGGCGCGGAGCCGGGGTTCTTGTCGCTCCACCCCGGGCGGCCACCGAAGACGGTCGCCACCCCGGCGCCCTGGATCAGTTGGGGCAGCGGGTCGTCGAGGTGCAGCGAGAAGACGAGCGCGCCGTCGACATGGCCGCCGGCGAGGTAGCGGCCGACGCGGGCATGGTCGTCGCGTCCTTCCGTGAGGAGCAGCACGAGTTGGGAGTCGTGGGCCGTCAACTCCTTGCTGATTCCTCTTAGTTGGCGGGCGAAGAAGGGGTCGGCGAAGACCCGGGTCTCCGGTTCGGCGATCACCACGGCGATCGCGTCGTGCCGCTTGGTCACCAGGCTGCGGGCCGCCTGGTTGGGGACGTAGCCGAGTTCGTCGACCGCCTGCCGTACCCGTTCGACGAGCGGTTCCCGTACGCCGTCGCCGCCGTTGACGACCCGCGACACGGTGGCCCGTGACACCCCCGCCCGCGCGGCCACGGCCTCCAGCGTGGGACGGGGCGCTGTCTCGGTCACGTCGCGGCTCCTCAACGGTGGGTGCGGATCAGGATAGCCATCCGCGTCGGCACCCGGGCGGGAGCGCCCTCGCGCAGGCGCCCGCCCCGCTCCCCCGGCGGGCGTTCCCGATCGGTGCGGCGGCCGGGGCTCCGCTCAGGGGGACGGCGGCTTCTCCTTCTTCGCCCGGCTCGGCTGGACCCGCCTCGGCTCGCCCGGCATCTTCGGGTACTCGGGCGGATAGGGCAGGTCGCCGAGTCCGTGGTCGTGTTCGTCGCGGCGGGCGAGTTCGAGGAGGGGGTCGAGGGAGAAACGGTGGTCGTCCATGCCGGCGTGCACGTCGCCGAGTTCGGCGAAGCGGACGGGCATGGTGGCGAGGTCGAAGTCGCGGGGGTGGGCGACACCGACCTCGTCCCAGCGCAGCGGCGCGGAGACGGGGGCGTGCGGGCGGGGCCGTACGGAGTAGGCGGAGGCGATGGTGCGGTCGCGGGCCGTCTGGTTGTAGTCGACGAAGATGCGCTCGCCGCGCTCCTCCTTCCACCACTTGATCGTCACCTGGTCCGGCATCCGGCGGGACAGCTCCCGGCCCACCGCGATGGCCGCGCGTCTGACCTGGGTGAAGGTCCAGCGCGGTGCGATGGGTACGAAGACGTGCAGGCCGCGCCCGCCGGAGGTCTTGGGCCAGCCGCGCAGTCCGCCGAACTCGTCGAGAACGGCGCGCAGTTCATGGGCGGCGCGGACCGCGTCGTCGTAGTCGGTGCCGGGCTGCGGATCGAGGTCGATGCGGAGTTCGTCGGGGCTGTCGACGTCGTCGCGCCGCACCGGCCAGGGGTGGAAGGTGAGCGTGCCGTACTGGGCGGCCCACAGCACGGCGGCCTCCTCGGTGGGGCACATCTCGTCGGCGCTGCGGCCGCTGGGGAAGGTGATGTGGGCGGTGGGGATCCAGTCGGGCATGTTCTTGGGCGCCCGCTTCTGGAAGAAGTTCTCGCCGGTGACGCCGTCGGGGTAGCGCTCCAGGGTGGTGGGGCGGTCGCGCAGGGCGCGCAGGATGCCGGGGCCGACCGCGATGTAGTAGCGGGCCAGGTCCAGCTTGGTGAAGCCGCGCTCCGGGAAGAAGATCTTGTCGGGACTGGACAGCCGTACCGTCCGGCCGCCCGCCTCCAGCTCCACCGCATCGCCCATACCGGCCACGCTAGGCCCGCGGCCCGGAGCCCGCACACCGGGCGGCGGGGCTCGCACACCGGGCGGCGGGCGGCGTACGGGGGCAGAATCGAGCCATGGATCTGCCGGTGATGCCGCCCGTGAAACCGATGCTCGCCAAGTCGGTGGCGCAGATCCCGCTGGGCATGCAGTACGAGGCGAAGTGGGACGGCTTCCGGGCGATCGCCTTCCGCGACGGCGCCGAGGTGGAGCTGGGCAGCCGGAACGGCAAGCCGTTGACCAGGTACTTCCCCGAGCTGGTGGTGGCGTTGCGGGAGCGGCTGCCGGAGCGCTGTGTGGTGGACGGCGAGATCGTCATCGCCCGCGAGGGACGGCTCGACTTCGACGCGCTGAGCGAGCGCATCCACCCGGCGGACTCCCGGGTGCGGACGCTGGCCGAGCGGACCCCGGCGTCGTTCGTCGCCTTCGACCTGCTGGCGCTGGCCGACGAGTCGCTGCTCGACGTCCCGCTCTCCGACCGGCGGGCGCTGCTGGCCCGGGCGCTGTCGGGTGTGACGCCGCCCGTCCATCTGGCCCCGGCGACGACCGACGCGGAGGTGGCGCGGCGGTGGTTCGAGCAGTACGAGGGGGCGGGCCTCGACGGGGTGGTCGCCAAACCGCTCGGGCTCTCCTACCGCCAGGACGAGCGCGCCATGTTCAAGATCAAGCACGAGCGTACGGCGGACGTCGTCGTGGCCGGCTACCGGCTGCACAAGAGCGGCCCGGTCGTCGGCTCCCTGCTGCTCGGTCTCTACGACGACCGGGGCACCCTCCAGCACGTGGGTGTCTCCGCCGCCTTCCCGATGAAGCGGCGGGCCGAACTCGTCGCCGAACTGGAGCCGTTGCGCCTGGCGGACGCCGCCGGGCACCCGTGGGCGGCCTGGTCGGAAGAGGCCGCCCACGAGTCGGCGAGGCTTCCCGGGGCGCCGAGCCGCTGGTCGGGCAAGAAGGACCTGTCCTGGGTGCCGCTGCGGCCGGACCGGGTGGCGGAGGTGGCGTACGACCACATGGAGAACGGCGCGCGCTTCCGGCACACGGCCCGCTTCCGCCGCTGGCGCCCGGACCGTACGCCCGGGAGCTGCACCTACGCGCAGTTGGAACAGCCGGTCCGCTACGACCTTTCGGAGATCCTCGGCACCGGCGGCTGAGCACCGCCCGCCCGGGCCGCTACGCCGATCGGCCGCGCCGGCGCACACCGGCGCGACCCAGCGGGTAGGGCCACCGGTGAACGGACAAGAGCACGATCGCCAACACGAGACGCGGTGGCAACGGTGGGCATGGGACGAAGGACGCGGACAAGACGGGCCGTGACGACGGCGGCGCTGCTGGCCGCCACGGTGACGACCGCTCTGGCGGCGGGCTGCACCGCCCAGCACGGCGACCGGACGGACGACGGGCGCGGCCGGAGTCCGGCCTCGACCCCGAGCACCGAGCGGAGCCCCGCCGGTCCGGTGCTCGCCGTGAAGATCGACAACGTCGGCGCGGCCCGCCCGCAGACCGGCCTGGACGCGGCCGATGTCATCTACGCCGAGCAGGTCGAGGGCGGCCTGAGCCGGCTGATGGCCGTCTTCGCGACCAGGCTGCCGAAGGCCGTCGGGCCGGTGCGCAGTGCCCGTGAGTCCGATCTGGAGCTGCTGCGCCAGTTCGACCGTCCGACGCTGGCCTTCTCCGGAGCGCAGGGCAAGCTGCTCCCGCTGATCGGCCGGGCGCCGCTGACGGCGCGCTCCCCCGACCAGGCGTCCGCGGCCTACTACCGGGGAACCTCCCACGCGGCGCCGCACAACCTCTATGTGCGCCCCGGCCGGCTGCTCGGCGCGGCCCCGGGCGCGGCGGCGCTGACGACCGGTTTCCGCTACGGCGCCGCACCGGCCGGCGGCACCGCGCTGACCCACCGCGCCGTGCGCTACCCGGCGGCGGCCTTCACCTTCGACTGGTCGGCGGAGAAGGGCCGTTGGCTGGTCGGTGAGGACGGCGGACCGGCGCTGACGAGCGACGGGAAACCGCTGGCGCCGGCGACGGTCGTCGTGCAGTACGTGAGGATCCGCTCCTCGCGCTACCACGACGTCCTCGGCAACAACACGCCGTACACCGAGTCGGTCGGCTCCGGAACGGCCCAGGTGCTGCGCGGCGGCCGGGCCTACGACGTCCGCTGGAAGCGGCCGACGGCGGCGGGCGGTACGCGGTTCACGACGGCGGACGGTACCCCGGTGAACTTCGCGAAGGGCCAGGTCTGGGTGGTGTTCGCCAAGGCCTCCTGACGGGCTTCAGGGGCGGGCGGCGTGGGGCTCCGCGGGACGGCGCAGCCCCTCGGCCGCGTCCGCGACCCGTTGGATGAGGTCGAAGAAGACGCTCTGTTCGGCGGCGGAGAGCGGCGCGAGGAACACCTGGTTCATCCGGGCGGTGCGCACGGTCAGCTTGCGGTGGGTGCGCACTCCGTCGTCGGTCAGGCGCAGCAGGAAGCGGCGGCCGTCCCGCGGATCGCGCGCCTTGTCCAGGAGTCCGCGACGGTCGAGCCGGCTGATCACCTCGGCGATCGTCGACCGGTCGAGGCCCACCCGCTCCCCCACCGTGCGCTGATCGAGCCCGGGTTCGGCGACGAGCGCGTTCATGACCGCGAACTGCGGCGAGGTGATCTCCTCCGAGACCATCGTGTTCCACAGCAGGTAGTGGGCCTGCTGAAGGCGCCGGGCGAGGTGCCCGGGATGGGTGGTGAGGTCCGCCGCGGCCATCCGCGCTCCCCCTGAGTGAGATCCGTCAGTTCGTCTGTGCACTGAACGATAGCGTGTGTCACCGCGCCACGCGTCCGCCCCTTCCGAGCGCTACGAAGCGGTTGTACTGGGGTCTTGACGGCCTGGCCCGCCGATGGCAGCGTGAGGGAGCCCTCGCGGAAATAGTCAGTGCGCTGAGCATTCGGGGGTCAGGACGCCGGAAAGAGATGGGGCTGCACGGATGGACAAGGTGGTCGCCACGGCCCAGGAGGCGGTGGCCGATGTACCGGACGGCGCGACCCTCGCGGTCGGCGGTTTCGGGCTGAGCGGGGTGCCGAACGTACTGATCCGGGCGCTGTACGAGCGCGGGGTCGGCGGCCTCGGCGTGGTCTCCAACAACTGCGGGGCGATGGAGTCCGGGCTCGCGGTGCTGCTCGCGGCGGGGCGGGTCGCGCGGGTGACCGGTTCCTACATCGGCGGGAACAAGGAGTTCGCCCGCCAGTACCTGGCCGGCGAACTGGAGGTGGAGATGATCCCGCAGGGCACCCTCGCCGAACGCCTGCGGGCCGGCGGCGCCGGCATCCCCGCCTTCTACACCCCGGCCGGCGTCGGCACCCAGGTCGCCGACGGCGGACTGCCCTGGCGCTACGACGGCTCCGGCGGCGTCGCGCTCGCCTCGCCGCCGAAGGAGGTGCGCGAGTTCGACGGCACCGAGTACGTGCTGGAGCGGGCCATCCGCACCGACTTCGCGCTGGTCCGGGCCGCCCGGGGCGACCGGCACGGGAACCTGGTCTTCAACAAGTCCACCCGCAACTTCAACCCCCTCGCGGCGATGGCGGGGCGGGTGACCATCGCCGAGGTGGAGGAGCTGGTCGAACCGGGCGCGATCGACCCGGACGCGGTGCACCTGCCGGGGATCTTCGTGCGGCGGGTGGTGCCCCTCACCCCGGAACAGGCCGCCGACAAGCGGATCGAGCGACGGACGGTGACCGGCTGATGGCATGGACACGGGAGGAGATGGCGGGCCGCGCGGCCCGCGAACTCCGGGACGGCCAGTACGTCAATCTCGGCATCGGCCTGCCGACCCTGATCCCCAACCACCTTCCCGCCGGGGTCGAGGTGATCCTCGAATCCGAGAACGGCATCCTCGGCACCGGCCCCTATCCGGCCGACGACCAGGTCGACCCGGATCTGATCAACGCCGGCAAGGAGACCGTGACGGTCCTGCCGGGCGCGTCCTTCTTCGACTCCGCGCTCTCCTTCTCGATGATCCGCGGCGGCCACATCGACGTCGCCGTACTGGGCGCCATGCAGGTGTCCGCCGGTGGCGACCTGGCGAACTGGGCGGTGCCGGGGAAGCTGATCACCGGTATCGGCGGGGCGATGGACCTGGTGCACGGCGCCCGCACGGTGATCGTCGTGATGACCCACACCGCCAAGGACGGCTCCCCGAAGATTCTTCAGGAGTGCTCGCTGCCGCTCACCGGCCGGGCGTGTGTGAACCGGATCATCACCGACCTCGGCGTGCTCGACGTCACCGCCGACGGCCTCGTACTGATCGAGACGGCGCCGGGTGTCGCCGCCGACGAGATCACCGCGAAGACCGCCGCGAAGGTCCTCGTACCGGCAGCGCTGACAGCACCCGCAGTCCCCGCCGCACCCGCCGCACCCGCCGCACCCGCCGAGGAGGTCCCGTCGTGAGCACCGCGCAGGGCACACTCAAGGACGTCTACGTCGTCGACGCCGTCCGCACCCCGTTCGGCAGGTACGGCGGCGGACTCGCCACCGTCCGCCCCGACGACCTGGCCGCCCACGTCATCCGTGAACTCCTCGCCCGTACGCCGGGGTTGGACCCCGCCCGGATCGGCGACGTCTACTTCGGGAACGCCAACGGCGCCGGCGAGGAGAACCGCGACGTCGCCCGGATGGCCGCCCTGCTCGCCGGGGTGCCCACCTCCGTGCCCGGCGTCACCGTCAACCGGCTCTGCGCCTCCGGGCTCGAAGCGGTCGTCCAGGCGGCCCGCGCCATCGCCGTCGGGGACGCCTCGATCGCCCTGGCCGGCGGGGTGGAGTCGATGACCCGCGCACCCTACGTACTGCCCAAGTCCGACCGGCCCTTCCCCGCCGGACACACCGAGCTGTACTCGACCACCCTCGGCTGGCGCATGGTCAACCCGAGGATGGAACCCCGCTGGACCGCCCCCCTCGGCGAGTCCGCCGAACTCATCGCCGACAAGCACGGGATCTGCCGGGAGCAGCAGGACGAGTTCGCCCTCGCCAGCCACCGGAAGGCGGCGGCGGCCTGGCGCGAGGGCCTCTTCGACGACGAGATCGTCCCGGTCCCGGTCCCGCGGCGCAAGGGCGACCCGGTCCCGTTCGCAGCCGACGAGTGCGTACGCGCCGACGCGTCCCTGTCCGCGATGGGCCGCCTGAAGCCGTCGTTCCGCACCGAGGACGGCACGGTGACCGCGGGCAACGCCTCGCCCTTGAACGACGGCGCCGCCGCCCTCCTCCTCACCGACGAGGCGGGCCTCGCCGCCACCGGCCGCGAACCGCTGGCCCGGATCTCCGCGACCGGCGTCTGCGGCATCGACCCGGACTACTTCGGCCTCGCCCCCGTCGAAGCCGTCCACCGCGCACTCGCCAAGACAGGCAGGGGATTTGACGACCTGTCAGTCCTGGAGCTGAACGAGGCGTTCGCCGCCCAGGTCCTGGGATGCGTCGCCGAGTGGCCCGAGTTCGACCCGGCGATCCTCAACCCGCGGGGCGGAGCGATCGCCCTCGGTCACCCGCTCGGCGCCTCCGGCGCCCGCCTGGCCGGCACCGTCGCCCACCAACTGGCCCGCCGCGGCACGGGAGTCGGTGTCGCCACCCTCTGCATCGGCGTGGGCCAGGGCCTCGCCCTCGTCCTCGAACGGTAGGAACCCCCGCCATGGCTCTCACCCAGCACGACATCGACCAGGAGATCGCGGCCGAGCACGCCGCCTACGAGAAGCGGCTCGCCGACGGCGCCCCCGTCGAACACCACCCGCGCCGCGACTACGCCCCCTACCGCTCCTCGCTGCTGCGCCACCCGAAACAGCCCCCGGTCACCATCGACGTGTCGAAGGACCCGGAGCTGGTGGAGCTGGCCTCCCCCGCCTTCGGCGAGCGGGACATCACCGAGATCGACAACGACCTGACCCGGCAGCACCACGGAGACCCGCTCGGCGAGCGCATCACCGTCTCCGGCCGGCTGCTGGACCGGTCCGGGCGGCCGGTGCGCGGTCAGCTCGTGGAGATCTGGCAGGCCAACTCGGCCGGCCGGTACGCCCACCAGCGCGAGCAGCACGACGCCCCGCTGGACCCCAACTTCACCGGTGTGGGGCGGACGTTGACGGACGGGGCGGGCCGTTACCGCTTCACCACCGTCCAGCCCGGCCCCTACCCCTGGCGCAACCACGTCAACGCCTGGCGCCCGGCGCACATCCACTTCTCGCTCTTCGGCTCGGCGTTCACCCAGCGCCTGGTGACGCAGATGTACTTCCCGAACGACCCGCTCTTCCCCTACGACCCGATCCTGCAGTCGGTGACCGACGACGCCGCCCGGCAGCGGCTGGTCGCGACCTACGACCACGGCCTGTCCGTGCCCGAGTTCTCCCTCGGCTACCACTGGGACATCGTGCTGGACGGACCGGCCGCCACCTGGATCGAAGAAGGACGCTGACCCGCCATGACGAAGATCGACACGAGCAGCCCGGAGTCCGTCCTGCCCACCCCGTCGCACACGGTCGGCCCTTTCTACGGATACGCGCTGCCCTTCCCCGGCGGCGGCGACATCGCCCCCGTGGGCCACCCCGACACGATCACCCTCCAGGGCTACGTGTACGACGGTGACGGCAGCCCGCTGCCCGACGCCTTCGTGGAGCTGTGGGGGCCCGGTCCGGACGGGAGGCTCTCCACCGTCGACGGTTCGCTGCGGCGCGACCCCGCCACCGGCGGCCATCTCGGGCGCAACGGCGTGGAGTTCACCGGCTGGGGACGGATCCAGACCGACGCCAACGGCCACTGGTACGCCCGTACGCTGCGGCCCGGCCCGCGCGGGAACAGCGCCCCCTGCCTGAGCGTCTGCCTCTTCGCGCGCGGTCTGCTGACCCACCTCTTCACCCGGATCTACCTGCCGGGCGACGAGCCGGCGCTCGCCGCCGACCCACTGCTCTCCGGGCTGCCGGAGGAGCGACGCGCCACGCTGGTCGCCGCCGATCAGGGCCGGGACACGTACCGTTTCGACATCCGCCTTCAGGGCGAGGGCGAGACGGTCTTCCTGGAGTTCCGGTGACAGCTGAGGTCGACCCCGCCGAGTCCGGCCTGCTCGCCCCCGGGTGGGCCGGTTCCCCGGCCGCGTCCGCCACGAGCGACACCGCCTATCTGCGGGCGCTGCTCGACGCGGAGGCCGCCCTGACCCGCGCGCAGGCCGCGCTGGGGCTGGCCCCGGCCGCGGCGGCGGCGGCGGTGACGGCCGCGGCCGACCCGGACCGCTACGACGTGGCCGCGCTCGCCGGACGGGCCCGGGCCGGCGGCAATCCGGTGATCCCGCTGGTCGCCGAGGTGACGAAGGCGGTCGGCGAGGAGCACGGCCCGTACGTGCACCGGGGAGCGACCAGCCAGGACATCATGGACACCGCGACGATGCTGGTCGCCTCGCGCGCCCTCGGCCCCCTCCTCGCCGATCTCGCCCGCACGGAACGGGCGTTGGCTCGCCTGGCCGCCGCCCACCGGGACACCCCGATGCCGGGCCGCACCCTCACCCAGCACGCCGTACCCACCACCTTCGGGCTGAAGGCGGCCGGCTGGCGGTCCCTGGTGCTCGACGCCCGCGACCGGGTGACGGCCGTACGGGACGGGCTGCCCGCGCAACTCGGCGGCGCGGCGGGGACGTTGGCGGCCTTCGGGGCGTACGGCGCCACCGACCCGCTCGCCCTGGCCGCCGCCTACGCGCGTGAACTGGGCCTGCGTGAACCGCTGTTGCCGTGGCACACCCTGCGGACGCCGGTCGCCGATCTCGCCGGGTGCCTGGCGTTCACGGCGGGGGCGCTCGGCAAGACGGCCGCCGATGTGCTCACCCTCTGCCGTACCGAGACCGCCGAACTGTCGGAAGGCAGCGGCGGCGGCTCCTCGGCCATGCCGCACAAGGCGAACCCCGTACGGTCCACGCTGATCGCGGCCGCCGCCCGGCGCGCCCCGCTCCTCGCGGCCACGCTGTACGGGTCGCTGGTGGCCGAGGACGAACGGCCGGCCGGGGCCTGGCACGCCGAGTGGGAACCGCTGCGGGACCTGCTGCGGCTGGTCGGCGGCGCCGCCCGGGACGCGGCCGAACTCACCGAGGGGCTGCGGGTGCACCCGGAGGTGATGCGCGAACACCTCGCCCTGACCCACGGGTTGATCGCCTCCGAGCGGCTCTCCGCCGAGCTGACGCCCGTCCTGGGCCGGGCCCGGGCCCGGGAGCTGCTCACCGAGGCCGCCGGGCGCGCCTACGCCGAGAACCGTCCTCTGGCCGAACTGCTCGCCGGATACCCGGAGTTGCGGGGTGTCGCATGGGACGAGCACGCCGACCCCGCCCGCTACACCGGCTCCGCCGGAGCCCTCACCGACCGTGCCCTGGAGCGACGTTGACCGAGACCCTGCTCAACCACCGTGCGGAAGGGGCGACTTCCGCTCCCCCGCTGCTGCTCGGACCCTCGCTGGGCACCTCGTACGCCCTCTGGGACAAGGTGGCGCCCGAACTGTCCGTCACCCATCGGGTGATCCGCTGGGACCTGCCCGGGCACGGCGGCTCGGCACCCGGTCTGATCGGCCCCGGCGCGACCGTCGGCGACCTGGCCGGCCTGGTGCTGGCGCTGGCCGACTCCCTCGGCATCGAGCGCTTCGGGTACGCGGGGGTCTCCCTGGGCGGTGCCGTCGGGCTGCATCTCGCCGTGCACCACCCCGAGCGGCTCGCCTCACTGGCGGTCATCTGTTCCTCGGCGCACTTCGGCGGCGCGCGGCCGTGGGCCGAACGGGCCGCGCTGGTACGGCGCGAGGGGCTGGCCTCGCTGGTGGCGAGCGCCGGCGCGCGCTGGTTCACCGAGGGCTTCACCGTGCCGGAGCTGGTCGCCGACCAGGGTGCGGCGGATCCGGCCGCGTACGCCGCGTGCTGTGACGCGCTGGCCGCGTTCGACCTGCGCGACCGGCTGCCCGAAATCTCCGCGCGCACCCTGCTCGTCGCCGGCCGCGAGGACGCGGCGACCCCGCCCGCGCAGCTGCGGGAGATCGCCGACGCCGTGCCGGGCGCGGCGCTGGTCGAGATCCCGGGCGCCGCGCACCTGGCGCCCGCCGAACGCCCCGAGGCGGTCCTCACCGCGCTGCGGGCGCACCTCGGCGGGGACGCGGGCCGTGGGACGGAGGTGCGGCGCGAGGTGCTCGGCGACGCGCACGTGGACCGGGCGCAGGCGCGGCAGACGCCCTTCACCGCGCGCTTCCAGGACTTCATCTCGCGTTACGCCTGGGGTGAGATCTGGACCGACCCCACGCTGACGCGCCGCGAGCGCAGCATGATCACCATGACGGCGCTGGTCGCGCACGGGCACTACGACGAGCTGGCCATGCACGTCCGGGCGGCCCGCCACAACGGGCTCACGCCGGAGGAGATCGGCGCCGTACTGCTGCAGAGCGCCGTGTACTGCGGGGTGCCGGCGGCCAACTCGGCGTTCGCGACGGCCCAGCGGGTGCTCGCGGAGGAGGACTAGCGGAGAGCGGCGGCGGCCCAGGGTGACCCTGCCGGTCGTACGTCCGCCGGCATCAGGTGCGGGCCGGGGTCGCGTGCCTAGGCTGAGTGCATGACCACTGTCCTGATCACCGGCGCCACCTCCGGGCTCGGCCGGTACGTCGCCTTCGCACTCGTCCGCTCCGGGCACCACGTCCTCGCGCACGGACGCGACCCGGACCGTACCCGGCGGCTCGTCGAGGAGCTGCGCGCCGAGGGCACCGCCGAGGGGTTCGTCGCCGACCTGGCCTCGCTGGCCCGGGTACGGGAGCTGGGCGAGCGGGTGGCCGCCGCGCATCCCCGGCTCGACGTGCTGGTCAACAACGCGGGTGTCGGCACCGGTTCGCCCGGAGCGGGGCGGGAGTCGAGCGCCGACGGGCACGAACTGCGGCTGGCGGTCAACTACTTGGCGCCGGTCGTGCTGACCCGGACGCTGTTGCCGGCGCTGCGTGCGGGCGCCCCGTCGCGGATCGTCAACGTCGGCTCCGCCGGGCAGGAGCCGCTCGACTTCGACGATCCCGAATTCACCCGCGGCTACGACGCGTTCGGCGCGTACCGCCGCAGCAAGTTCGCGCTCGCGGCCCATACGTTTGCCCTGGCGCGGGAGTTGGACGGCACCGGCGTCTCGGTCAACGTGCTGCATCCGGCGACCTTCATGGACACCGCGATGGTCCGCGAGGGCGGTGTCACGCCCCTGCACACGGTCGCCGACGGCGCCCCCGGCGTCCTCGCCCTCGCCACCCGGGAGTCGGGCACCGGCGGCTACTTCGACGGCACCCGTCCGGCCCGCGCCCACGAAGGCACCTACGACCCCGAGATCCTCAAACGCCTCGCGGCGGTCACCGAGCAACTGCTCGCGCTGTGACGGATGTTGGGGCCCGTCCGACAGCACGCGCGAAACGGCGCGGGGCGAAGCCCCCGGTGCGGTGCGGTGCGGCTCAGCGCAGGCCGCGCCCCGTGGCCAGCACCTCCCGTGCCTGAGCGGCCAGACCGTCCGCACCACACGAACGGGCCAGCGTCAGACCCCGGTTGAGCTCGGCCACGGACCGCGCGGCGATGCCGTACTCGACCCGGGCGGCGGCGTGTTCGTACTGGCAGGGCGACGCCTCCAGGTAGGCGACCGCCTGCGCGGCCAGGCGTACCGCGCGCTGGCCGGTCTCCAGGGCGGCGCCGCAGCGCAGGGCCTCGCCGATCGCGGTGTCGGTGCCGAAGCGCTCGGCCAGCCGGCGGGCGTCGGAGGCGAGCCGGGCGGCGCGGGCCGGGTCCTCCGAGGCGACGGCCCGCGCGAGGTCGACCGCCCACGGCCCCATCACCGGGTTGTGGTGGCCGCGCGCGGTCGCCGCCTTCTCGGCCTGCTCCAGTTCCTCGATGCCTTCCTCGGTGCGGCCGACGGCGAGCAGCAGCCGGCCGCGGACGCAGCGCGGGTCGGGCAGCACGATGGGAGACGGGTACGGCGGGGCGAAGCCGTACTGTTCGGCGATCGCCCAGGCCTCCTCCACGTGGCCGCGGGCGAGGAGGGTGTCGACGAGGTTGCACGTCGCCGACCAGTACAGGGGCAGCCCGCGGCCCACCCGTTCGGCCAGCCGCAGCGACTCCCGCAGGGAGCTCTCGGCCTCGCGGAGCCGGCCGCGCCTGCGGTGGCCGAGACCGACGTAGGCGTGGGCCAGGGCGAGGTGGCCGCCGCTCCAGCCGGCGGTCTCGTAGGTGCGCAGCCCCTCCGAGTAGAGGCTCTCCGCCCGGTCGAGCCGGTCGGTGTAGGCGTACGCGGTGGCCAGCATCAGCAGGAGTTCGAGGCCCCACTCGGTGTCGGTCCAGCCGAGCCCGGGCGCGAGCCGGCGGTTGACGAGCGCGCGGTCGCACAGCGCCACGACCTCCTCGGCGCTCTCGCCGTGGGTCATCGCGTCGAAGCCGCGCAGCATCAGCAGCGCCCGCTCGGAGTTGTCCCGGCCGGTGCAGGTGCGGGCGAGTTCGGCGAGCCGCTCGGAGCGGCCGGGCGAGCTGGACTCACCGGCGTAGATGCCCTCCCACATGTACTGCACGGCTTGGAGCCGCATCCGGGCGGGCCCCGGTTCGTGCCGGGCGGCCTCCGCCTCGACGGTGCGGACGGCCTCCTCCAACTGGTCGTTGTGGAGCAGCGCCTGGGAGAGACGGAAGACGGCGTCCACGCGCGCGTCGCCGTCGAGACCGGGCATGCCGAGCGCGGTCTGGAGATGGCCGATGGTGGTGGCGGGCGCGGTCAGCAGGGTGGCGCAGCCCAGTTCGTAGAGCACGCGCGCGTGGACCTCCGGCAGCGGCGGTTCCAGCAGGGCGCGTTCCAGGCAGCGGCGGGCCGCGTCGGGCGCGCCGACCGCGAGGTGTTCCCGGGCTGCCTCGCGCAGCTGCTCGACGAGTTCCTCGTCGTCGTCCGGGTGGACCTGGAGGAGGTGCCGGGAGGCCGCCGCGGCGCCGAGCCCGGAGTCGGTGACGACCTGGGCGGCGATGCCGTGCATGGCGGTGCAGAGCGCCTCGGGGATGGAGTTGTAGATGGCGGTGGCGATCAGCGGGTGGACGAACTCCAGCTCGGTGCCGGCCTCGGCGGAGCCCGCGGGCGCGGTGAGGATGCGGGCGGCGCACAGCAGTTCCGCGCAGCGGCCCGCTTCGTCGATGCCCATGGTGGCGAGCTTGGCGACCAGACCGACGTTGATGCCGGTGCCGAGGATGGCGGCCGCCCAGGCGAACCGGGTGGCCTCGATGCCGAGCCCCTCCAGCCGGGCGACGAGTCCGCCGCCGCGCGCGGAGCGGTTCAGTGCGCGCAGTTCGGCGGCGGAGGCCTCGACCGGGTCGAGTTCGCTGTCCTGGACCTTGGCGAGGAGTTCGACGGTCTCGTACGGGTTGCCGCCGGTGACCGCCCACACCTCGCGGCAGAACGGGGCGTCGGCGTGCGGGCCGACGGTGGCGCGGGTGAGTCCGGCGGTGGCGTCGGGGGTGAGGGCGCTGAGGTTGGTGATCGGGCGGCCCGCGGCGGCGGCGACCGCGTCGAGGTGGCGGGCGCCGTCGCCGCTGATCTCGCCGGGCCTGCGGGCGACCACCAGCAGTACGGACAGGTCGTCGAGGCGCTCGGCGAAGGCGGCGAGCCAGCGCAGGGTCTCCTGGTCGGCCCAGTGCGCGTCGTCGATCAGCAGGACGAGCGGCCATTCGCGCTTGGCGAGCCGGCGGACCGCGGCGACCAGTCCGTCGCAGACGCCCTGCGGGTCGGCCTGGCGCTCGCCGGGCTCGGTCACCCCGAGGGCGGGGCCCGCGATGTCGTACCAGTCGCCGAGGTACTCGCGCGCCTCCTCCGGCATCAGGGAGACGAGGGCCGGCTGGAGCAGCTGCCGTACGACGTTGAACGGGACGGAGCGGAGGGTCTCGCCGCCGCGGGCCGACCAGACCGCGCAGCCGCGGCGTTCGGCGATCCGGCGGGTCTCGGCCAGCAGCGCGGTCTTGCCGAGTCCGGCCTCGCCGCGGAAGACCAGCAGGCTGCCCGAGGACGACCGGTCGGCGCGGAGGGTGTCGATCGCCTCGGCCACCGCGGCGATCTCCGCGTCGCGCTCCCACAGAGAGGCCGAGGTGGCCTCCCCGGGCTCAGCCTCCGTCATCCCGTTACCTCCCCGAGTAGCCCGAACGACGTACGGAAGTCGAGCGTAGCCGTCCTGCCGCCGCAGTGGTGGACGGTCCGCGCACCTCTTGCCGGGACGGGTGACACCGGTTCCGGCAGGTCGACGCGCGCGGAGCGCCGGCGGCCTCCATGGCGCCGGAAACGGTCAACTGGCTCTGGATCGCGGATATTTCCGTACGGTCTCGATCCGCTTCGGTCATGCCGCAGGGAATGCGGGCCGTCGGGGAGGTTGGGGCGGGCGGCCCCGTCCAGCGGACCGGGCGGGCGCTGTCCGGACGGCGGACACGGGCGCGTCCGCCGGACCCGAGGGGTGCCGGAGGGTGCGGGGGCCGGCCGCCGGACCGGTGCGGCGGACCCGGGCCGGATCCTCTCATCCCGCTTTCACCGTCGCCTCATACGGTAGGGGCATGACGCAGGTGACTCCCCCCGGGTGGTACCCCGATCCCGGACAGACGAATGACGGTCCCGCCGCCGAGCGCTGGTGGGACGGCAAGGCATGGACGGACCAGACCCGCCCCACCGGGTCGGCCGGCGCATGGGGTCCCCCGACACAGCCCCCGGCCGCCGGGGCCTACCCCGCGTATCCCGCCGGACCCCCGGCCGCGCCCCGGCGCGGTCTGCGTACCGCAGCAGCCGTCGCGATCGCCGTCGTGGTGCTCGTGAGCATCGGTGTCGGCGTGTACGCGCTGGCGGGCCACGGCAGCAGCGGCAACAGCGCCGGCGGACAGGCCGGTTCGCAGCAGGGCCAGAACGCCCCCGGCGGACAGGGCGCCCCCGAGGGCCAGAACGGCACGGGCGGACAGGGCGGCCCCTTCGGTGGAAGCGGCGGAAGCGGTGGGACCGGCGGCTCCGGAGGCGGCGACGGCGCGACGCCCGCGCCGAGCGAGTCCTCGGGGCCGAAGATCAAGGCGGGCGGCACCGTCTCCGACTCGCTCGACGGCATCAGCCTGCCGGTGCCGGCCGACTGGTACGGGCAGGTGGTCGACGGCGTCACCCAGGTCACGTCGAACGACTCCTACAAGTGCCCCGGCGACACCTCCCAGTCGTGCACCAAGGGCGGCGCCTACTCGGCCCCCGCGGCCCTGCTGGGCGTCACGGGCACGACCGCCGAGGAGGTCGCGAAGGCGGACATCGCCGGCAACGCCAAGAGCTCCTACGGCGGCAAGACCTACGGCAGCCTCACCTCGCACCAGGTGCTCGCCTCCGAGGCCGTGACGGTGGCCGGACAGAAGGGCTACCTGGTCCGCTGGAAGGCGGTCACCAGCAAGGGCGCGGACGGCTATGTCGAGTCGCTCGCCTTCCCGGCGCCCGGCAGCGCGCAGCAGATCGTCGTCGTCCGCTTCGGCGTCGACGTCGGCCAGCGGCAGTCCGTCATCGACGAGATAACGAAGGGCATCGCGGTGTCCTCGGGCGACGGCAGCGGCCAGAAGATCTGACCCACCGCCCGAAAGAGCCGGCCGGGTGGGACTCCTCTCCGCTCAAGAGGAGTCCCACCCGGCCGGCGGGTCCGCGCCGCCCCCGTCCCCACGGTGCGGCGCGAGCAGGTCACCGTCCAGTCATCCCATGGACGGCGGCCTGGTTCTCAGCCGAGGGCCGCGCGGGCCCGGCGGACCGGACCCGGGACGCGTGCCCCGGCAAGCTTCTCGGTGCGTGCGGCTCCGGGGCGGCGCGGACGGCCGCCCGGGGCACGGGCCGCTCCGCCTCCCGGCGGCACGCGCGTGATCCCGGTCACGCCGGCCCGCCGGCCGGCGTCGCCCCGCCGCGGCCCGCCGAGCCGGACAGGCCCAGTGCCGGAAGGACGGCCGCCTCGACGAAGTCGACGAGGTAGTCGGGGTCCGCGTAGCACCCCTCCAGGACCGGCCGGGCGCGCAGGACGCCGAACATCTGGGCCGGTACGTACTCCAGGGCCGGGTGGTCGGCCGCCACCTCGCCGCGCTCGACACCGCGGCGCAGAATCTGCTCCAGGGCGGCGATCTCGGGGTGGACGAGCGCCTCGCGCAGCGCCTGGGAGAGCTCGCTGTCCTGGGTGACGGCGTGGCCGAGGGCCGCGACCAGCTTGGTGTCCTTCGCCGACCAGGCGCCCGCCGCCCGCGCGGCCTGCCGCAGGTCCTCGGCGAGCGAGCCGGTGTCGATCCCGCTGAAGTGCACGCGGCGGTTGGCGCGCAGGGCGGCCGCCACGAACTGGGGCTTGGTCCGCCACTGCCGGTAGAGCGTGGACTTGCTGCACCGCGTGGTGCTGGCGACGCCCTCCATGGTGACGGCCTCGTACCCGCACTCCCGGATCTGTTCGAGCACGGCGTCGAAGAACTCCTGCTCACGCTCGGGCGTGATCTTGGAGCGGCGCGAGCCGGCGACCGTCTCGGGTCCGTCCGCGGCCTGCGACGTCATCGTCTCGTCTCCTCGCTCGTCTCCGGCGGCCCGGCGGGGGCCCGCTTCCCAGTGTGTCGTATGTCAATCGATACGCCAGTGTACCGGTACCCGACCGTATCGGTACACTGGCGTATCGGAACGCATTCGTATCGATGAATTCCGGCCGCCTGACGGGTCAACCACCCGGCCGGCAGCACCCACACGCACCACCGTCAGTGAAGGGGCCGGGGGATGAATGCCCGCACCGAGCCTGCAGAAGGGGAGACCGGCGCTGTAGCGCGGCCTCCGCTCGTCCGTGAGCTCCTGCTCGTCGCAGGGCTCTTCCTCGTCTACAAGTTCGGCCGGCAGCTGGCCACGGGCCACACCGCCGAGGCCCTCCACAACGCACAGCGCGTGTGGGACCTGGAACGAGCCGTGCGTCTCCCCGGCGAGGGCGGCGTGCAGTCCCTGCTGCTGCACGGCGACACCCTCGCGCACCTCGCCAACACCTATTACGCGACCGTGCACTTCCCGGCCACCGTCGCCTTCCTGAGCTGGCTCTACCTGCGGCGCCCCGCCCACTACGTCTGGGCCCGCCGGGTCCTGGCGACGGTCACCGCCGCCGCCCTGGTGCTGCCCTTCACGTTCCCTCTCGCGCCCCCGCGCATGCTGGCCTCGACCGGCCTGGTGGACACCGCGCGGGTCTACGGCCCCTCCGTGTACGGGCCGCCGTCGAGCGACCATCTGTCCAACCAGTTCGCGGCGATGCCGTCACTGCACTTCGGCTGGGCCCTGATGGTGGCGATCGGTCTGATCGTCGCGACCCGGTCCCGGTGGCGCCCGCTGTGGCTGCTGCATCCGCTGGTCACCCTCGTGGTGATCGTCGGTACGGCGAACCACTACTGGCTCGACGCGATAGCGGCGGCCGCCCTGCTCGGTGTCACGCTCGCGGTGATCCGTCCCCCGCGCCGGACTTCGACCACCGCCCGGCATGACGGCCCCGTGATCGCCGCCGCCGAGCCCGAGCCCGTGCTCGTGGGAGCGGCCCGATGAACGCCACTCTCGTCGCCGTGGTCCTCTCCCTCTTCTCGGCCGTCGCCTACGCCGCCGCCGCCGTCGCCCAGGAACGGCTCGCCTCGGGCGACTCCGAGGCCGGCATGGCACGGCTGCTCGCCACCGGCGCCTGGTGGTGGACGGTCGTCCTCAACGCGGGCGCCGCCCTGCTGCACGTCGTGGCGCTCAAGTACGGGCCGCTGACGGTGGTGCAGCCGCTGGGCGCGCTGACCCTGGTCGCGGCGGTGCCCCTGGGGGCGCGGGTGGCCGGCCGGCGGGTCGACGGGGCGGAGTGGCGGGGCACCGCGCTCACCCTGCTGGGCCTCGCCGCGGTGCTCGTCGCGGCCTCCGGGCCCGCGCCCGACAAGGTGCTGAGCGTGCCGGAGGCGCTGGCGGTCGCGGGCACCACGGCGGTGGTGATCGGGGTGCTCGCACGGCGGGGTGCTCGGCCGGGGCTGCGGCACGCGAGCGCGTCCGGCTTCGCCTCGGGTGTGGCCTCCGCGCTCACGCAGACGGTGACGGTCGCGGCGACGGACCGCTCGGGACCGCTGCTGAGCGCGCAGGTGATCGGGGTGGCGCTGCTGGTGGCCGTGTTCGCGGCCGGCGGACTGCTGCTGTCGCAGACGGCCTACCGGGGCGGTCTCGGCGCGCCGCTCGCGGTGGTGACGCTGTCCAACCCGGTGGCCGCCGCGGCGATCGGCCTCGCGCTGCTCGGTGAACGTCTGCGGGGCGGCGCGGGCGGGATACTCCTCGCGCTGGCCGGCGCGGGCCTGGCGTCCTGGGGTGTGGTGCTGCTGACCCGGGTCCGCCCGGCCGTCGCCCTCGCCGCGCCGGACGACGACCATCCGGTGGCGGCGGTACTGGCCCTGGAGGCCCGATCCGCCTCCTCCGAACCGGCGTTGATGCCCCGGCAGCCGGGCCGGCGGTCCGAGCCGGGGCATCTCACGCCGCTGTGACCTGGGGTGGGGCTCGGTCAGCCGAAACCGCGTGAGTCCTGCTTGAGCGCGGTGTCGACGGTGAGGGCCGTCGCCACCACCAGGCTCAGCAGCGGCTCCGGCAGCTGGTAGTGGATCTGCAGGACGTAGTTGTCCGCGGTGGTGAACATCGTCTTGGCGAGGCCTTCCCAGGTCTTCGTGATCCGGGCGACCTCGTTGTCGGCGTGGTCGACGATCGCGAAGTTCCAGGCCCGCCAGTTCTCCGCCCTGATCGCGCCGACCTGCCGGCCGTCGGCGGTCATCGCGAAGTTGATCTTCCCGATCATGTTCTGCTGGACGATCTCGCCCACCGGCGAACCGTCCGGGCGGGTGACGAGCACCTTGGACTTGATGATCTTCGCCGGCCGGGTCAGCACCAGCTGCGGCTGCCCGTGCGCGTCCCGGATCTCCAGCCGGTGGGTCATGTACTGGTCGAGGCTGGAGACGAAACGCAGCGCCTTCTTCAGCGCGCTCTGGCCGATCTCGGTGACCGAGCCGATCGGATTGCCGTGCTGGTCCATGACCGTGTACTCGTTGGTCAGCTCGATCAGCTTGGCCTTCTGGTTGACCACCAGCACCGGCTCGCTGAACAGACCGCCGCCGCTGGGGCCGCCCGCGGCGACCCCGGCCTGCGCCTGGACCTGGCGCTGCACGCGCGGGTCCGGGCCGGCCGGCTGCTGGGGGACGGGCCGCGGTGCCTGCTGGGCGGCGGCCTGGCCCCCCTGGTCTGCGTTGGTGTGCTCGGTCCACCGGGAGCCGTCCCAGTAGCGAAGGGTCTGCGGCGCTCCGTGCGGGTCCGGGTACCAGCCCGCGGGAGTGTTCGATTGCGTGGTCACCGGGGCACACTACCGTGAGCCGAACGGATGACAACCGCTCGCGGTACGGCCCTCACGCGGCCCCGATCGCCGGGTCGCTGACGCCGGGACGGCCGTTCTCGACGTGTCCGGCGAACCGCCGCAGGAAGGTCTTGTCGGCGGCGGAGGTGACCGTCAGGTCGTACCACCGCCGGCTCGCGCCCAGGTCGAAGGTGTGCCGTACGGTGGCGCCGGCCCGCACCCGGACCGTGGTGGCCCGGCCGCCGTAGCCGCCGCTCACCTTCAACTGCGCTGTTCCGGAGCCCTTGTTGGTGAAGGTCAGCTCGATGTCGTCGCCGTGGTGGCGCGCGGTGACCTCGGGTCCGGCGCTCTTCCCCGGGCCCTTGAAGACGCGCAGGAAGCCGTTCGGGCCGTGCACGGTCAGGTCGTAGGAGCCGTTGGAGTACGCCGAGTTCCAGGTGTCCGAGACCGTCCTGCCGGCTTCGGTGGTGTAACTCCAGGGCCCGTCCGCGCGGTTGCCGGAGGTGACGAGGAAGGCGGCGCCGGCGTGCGCGCCGGAGGCGAAGGCGAGGGTGAACCTCCCGGCCCCCGGATCCGCCGAACCGTCCACGGCGGGCGCGTACTTGAGGGGCCGGGCCGGGCGCACTCCGCGTTCCTGCCTGGGCAGGACGGGGTGCGCGGGCGGGGTCGGCACGTAGTCGGGGTGGCGGCTGGTGTCCGGCGGCCGGTAGCCGTCGGTGTCCGGCAGGGCGACCCGCCCGGTGTCCCGCCGCGAGAAGTCGAACGCGGTGGTCAGGTCGCCGCAGACGGCACGCCGCCAGGGCGAGATGTTGGGCTCGTGGACGCCGAACCGGGTCTCCATGAACCGGATGACGGAGGTGTGGTCGAAGGTCTCCGAGCAGACGTAACCGCCCTTGCTCCAGGGCGAGACGACGAGCATCGGCACCCGCTGGCCCAGCCCGTAGGGGCCGGCGACGTGGCCGCTGTCGCCGGGGAGGACGTCCAGTCCGACGTCGACGGTGGAGCTGCCCTGCGCGGCCGAGCCGGGCGGGAACGGCGGGACGACGTGGTCGAAGAAGCCGTCGTTCTCGTCGTAGGTGATGAACAGCGCCGTCTTCGCCCACACCGCCGGGTCCGCGGTGAGCGCGTCGAGCACCTGGGACACGTACCAAGCGCCGTAGTTCGCGGGCCAGTTGGGGTGTTCGGTGAACGCCTCGGGGGCGACCACCCAGGAGATCTCGGGCAGCTTGCCGCCCTTGACCTCCGCCTTCAGCTGATCGAAGAAGCCCTCGCCCTTGCGCGCGTCGGTGCCGGTGCGGGCCTTGTCGTAGAGCGGGTCGCCGGGCTTGGCGTCACGGTACTGGTCGAAGTAGAGCAGCGAGTTGTCGCCGTAGTTGCCGCGGTAGGCGTCGGGGATCCAGCCCCAGCTGCCGTTCGCGTCCAGGCCGTCGCCGACGTCCTGGTAGACCTTCCAGGAGACACCGGCCGCTTCGAGGCGCTCGGGGTAGGTGGTCCAGCTGTAGCCGGCCTCGTCGTTGCCGAGGACGGGGCCGCCGCCCTTGCCGTCGTTGCCGGTGTGCCCCGTCCACAGGTAGTAGCGGTTGGGGTCGGTCGAGCCGATGAACGAGCAGTGGTAGGCGTCGCAGATGGTGAAGGCGTCGGCGAGCGCGTAGTGGAACGGGATGTCCTCGCGGTTCAGGTACGCCATGGTCGTGGTGCTCTTGGACGGCACCCACTTGTCGTACTTGCCGCCGTCGAAGGCGGCGTGTCCGTCGTTCCAGCCGTGCGGGAGGTCCTGGATGAACTGCATGCCCAGGTCGTCGGCGTCGGGGCGGAACGGCAGGATGTCCTTGGCGCCGTCCGACTGGTACCAGACCGGCTTGCCGTCCTGCCGGGTGACCACCGGGTGCGGGTCGCCGAAGCCGCGGACGCCCCGGAGCGAGCCGAAGTAGTGGTCGAAGGACCGGTTCTCCTGCATCAGGACGACGATGTGCTCGACGTCCTCGATCGAGCCCGTGCGGTGGCTGGCCGGGAGCGCGGCGGCGCGCTCGATGCTGTTCGACAGCGCGGTGAAGGCGGTGGTGGCGCCCGCGAGTTGGAGGAATCTGCGCCGGTTGACGTCGGGCATGGGTGGGGACCTCTCATCCTGGTACGGATGGCCGGATCATGCGGTACGTGTGCGCAGCGAGTGTTCCAAGAGCAGCGAACGTCCGGGAAGGGTGCGGTGGCGCCCACGTGAAAGTCGCGGGTACACGTGGGGCGAGTGCGCACAGCGGGAACGGCGCCGCGCCCTCGCGTCCCAGCTCACCGGGGTGAACTCGGTTCGCCGGCACGGAACTTGTCCGGAGAGGTCGCCCGCGGCCCCGCCCGGTGCGGGCGGCCCGGTGAACAGTGCCCGTCCGGTTACGGGATTCCCCCCACCGGCGAATGCGGCGAAAGTAGGGTGCCGGAGGCGATCACCGAGGCGGTGGTCACCGGCCGGACGCGGACCACGGCCGACCGCCGGGCACCGGGCACCGGGAACGGGATTCGGTCACGCCCCGCCTCCGCCCGGCATGACGACAACGAGAGGGTCCTCCACGTGAGTTCCAGAATCCAGCCGACCGCCCAGGTCGACGAGACGGCCGTGATCGGTGACGGGACGACGGTCTGGGATCTCGCCCAGGTCCGGGAGGACGCCCGGCTGGGCAGCGGCTGCATCCTCGGCCGCGGAGCCTATGTCGGCCCCGGAGTGCGGATCGGCGACAACGTGAAGCTCCAGAACTACGCGTTGGTCTACGAACCCGCGGTGCTCGGTGACGGCGTCTTCGTCGGCCCGGCGGCGGTGCTCACCAACGACTGCTTTCCCCGTTCGGTGGACCCGCGGGGGCGGTTGAAGCGCGGGGACGACTGGGAGCCGGTCGCGGTGGTGGTGGCCGAGGGGGCGTCCCTGGGGGCCCGTTCGGTGTGCGTGGCGCCGGTGCGGGTGGGCCGGTGGGCGCTGGTCGCGGCGGGCGCCGTGGTGACCCGGGACGTGCCCGACTTCGCGCTCGTGGCCGGTGTTCCCGCACGTCGGATCGGCTGGGTCGGCCGGGCCGGCGTCCGGCTGGCCGAGCGGGCGGACGAGCCCGGTGTGTGGGAGTGCCCCGAGACGGGCGGGCTGCACGACGAGAAGGACGGCGAACTCACCGAGCGCGCATGACGCCTGTATCGCGCAAAACGTGAATCCTCGAACATCTGGCGGCATAACATGTGTGCGATGTGTGCAGACCAGGCACAATGAGCACACAGACCAGTCGTGCCCAGGGGGGGTTACGGGGTGGGGGACACCTGTGCCTGAAACGAGGAGCGGTGACCGCTCCAGCGTCTGACATCTGCCGTGCTCCGCGCGGCCGTTGATGCCGTCGCTTCATCAGTCTGTCCGCAACACAGGACCACAGGGGGGTTGGTGTGTCCCAACGATGACCATCACACGTCTGGCGGCGCTCGGTCATGAGGAACCGCCGCTGCTCGCGCTGGCCCAACGGCTGCTCACCGTCGCGGAGTCGGGGCTCGCGTCCATGCTCCTGCCCGGTGGCGAGGCCTTCGTCTTCACCATGGCCGGACGCGGGAGACCCGACGGCTCCTGGACTCTGGAGCGGCGCGGGACCAGCACCCGGTACGCGGCCATCACCGCGCTGGGGGCGCGCTTCCTCCCCGAGGACCGCCAGCGCGCGGTGCTCGGCGGACGCACCGCCCAGGAGTTCACGGGTCTGCTCATCGAGTCGCTGCCGGCGGTGACCAACCTCGGTGACGCGGCGCTCATCGCCTGGGCCGCAGCGGAAACCGGCCATCCCAAACTGTCCGACGCCTTCGGCCGGGTCGACGCCCTCGACGAGGAGGGCCGCCCGCAGTACACCGTCGAGGCGGCGTGGGTCCTCTCCGCCCTCGCGGCGGCGCGACAGACGGTCGATGTGGAGAGACGTTTCGCCTCCGCCCGTGACCGGCTGCTACGGGCCCGGATCGGGGACAGTCCGCTCTTTCCGCACGCCACGGGTCCCGGCCTGGTCCCCTGGTACCGGTCGCACGTGAGCTGCTTCGCCGACCAGACCTACCCCCTCCAGGCACTGGCCCGCGCCCACGCCAGCGACGAGGGCGGCGGCGATCCGCAGGCGCTGGCCGCCTCCGAGGCGTGCGCGGCGCGCATCTGTGAGCTCCAGGGCGACGGCGGTCAGTGGTGGTGGCACTACGACGCGCGCACCGGTGGAGTCGTGGAGGGCTACCCGGTCTACAGCGTCCATCAGCACGCGATGGCGCCGACCGCCCTCTTCGATCTCGCCGACGCGGGCGGCGCCGACTTCGGCGCCTCGGTCCGCCGGGGCCTGCGCTGGATGACGGACGTACCGGAACTCGCCGCCCACCCGGAGCGACGTGAGCCGATGATCCTCGACGAGCTCGGCGCCACCTGGCGCAAGGTCTACCGGGGGGACCCGAGGAAGGCCGTACGGGCCGCCCGGGGCCTGGGCACCCGGGTCGTTCCCGGCCTGCGGCTGAAGGCTCTGGACCGGGTCTACCGGCCCGTCGCCGTGGACCGCGAATGCCGGCCGTACGAATTCGGCTGGATGCTCTACGCCTGGCAGGGGGGCCGGATATGACGGATCGTCAGAGATTGTTCGGGGTCGAGGTGGACCCGCTCACCATGGACCAGACCGTGCGGCGCTGCCTGGACGCGGTCCGGGACGGCGAACAGCTGGAGATCGGCGTGGTCAACGCCGCCAAGCTGGTGAACATGCGCCGGGACGAGCGGCTCGCCTCCGCCGTGGCGGGCTGCGATCTGGTGCTGGCCGACGGACAGGCCGTGGTCTGGGCCGGCCGGCTGCTGCGCGCCCCGCTGCCCGAACGGGTGGCGGGCATCGACCTGTTCCTGCGGCTGCTGGCCGAGGCGGAGTCGGCGGGCGTGCCGGTGTACTTCCTCGGCGCCAAGGAGGAGGTGCTGGAGCGGATGCTGCTCCGGGTGGCCGACCGCTTCCCCGGCCTGAAGGTGGCCGGCGGCCGCAACGGCTACTTCGCCGACGCGGAGCAGGAGTCGATCGCGGACGCCATCGCCCGGAGCGGCGCCGGGATGCTCTTCCTTGGCATGACCTCACCAAAAAAGGAGATCTTCACCGCCGCCCACGGCGCCCGCACCGGCGCCAACGTGGTGCACGGCGTCGGCGGCTCCTTCGACATCCTGGCCGGAGTCACCAGACGGGCCCCGCGACTGTGGCAGCGCTGGGGGGTCGAGTGGCTCTACCGCGCCCTTCAGGAACCCCGCCGCCTCGGCCGGCGCTACGTCACCACCAACGCCGCCTTCCTCCTCATGACGGCACGCGAGCTGGTCCGGCTCACCCCGTCGGCCACTCCCGCGAACAGGAGCCGTTGATGCGCGTCGTCGTGGTGGGACAGGGATACGTGGGACTGCCGCTGGCCATCCGGGCCGCCGAGGTCGGACACGAGGTGATCGGCTACGACGTCGACGTACGGCGGATCAAGAGCCTGGCCGCCGGCGAGTCCTTCGTGGAGGACGTCTCCTCCGAACGGATCCGCGCCGCGCTGGACCGGGGGGCCTACCGCCCGAGCGCGTCGGCCCGTGACTGCGGTGGCTTCGACATCGCCGTGGTGACCGTCCCGACCCCGCTCCACGAGGGCACCCCCGACCTGCGCTACATCAGGGAGTCGGCGGTCACCCTCGCCCGCTATCTGCGCCCCGGGGCCACCGTCGTCCTGGAGTCGACGACCTACCCGGGCACCACGCAGGAGCTGTTCGCCCCGCTCCTGGAGGAGGGTTCGGGCCTCACCGCGGGCGCGGACTTCCACCTCGGCTACAGCCCGGAGCGGATCGACCCCGGCAACGCCGTCTGGGGTTTCAAGGAGACCCCGAAGGTCGTCTCCGGCGTGAACGCCGCCTCGCTCAAGGCAGTCGAGGACTTCTACGGCCAACTCGTCGACACCACCGTGCCGGTGAACTCGCCCAAGGAGGCCGAACTCGCCAAGCTCCTGGAGAACACCTTCCGGCATGTGAACATCGCCCTGGTCAACGAGATCGCGATGTTCGCCCACCACCTGGACATCGACGTCTGGCAGGCCATCGACGCCGCCTCCTCCAAGCCGTTCGGCTTCATGAAGTTCACCCCCGGTCCGGGTGTCGGCGGCCACTGCCTGCCGATCGACCCCTCGTACCTGTCCTGGCGGGTCCAGCGCGAACTGGGCCAGAGCTTCCGCTTCGTGGAGCTGGCCAACGACATCAACAACCACATGCCCGAGTACGTGACGCGCCGCATCACGGACCTGTTCAACGAGCGCCGCCGGTCCGTGAACGGTTCGCGGGTCCTGCTGCTGGGGCTGGCGTACAAGAAGAACACCGGCGACGCCCGCGAGTCGCCCGCCCTGCGCATCTCCCAACTCCTCCTCGACATGGGGGCGCAGGTCAGGGCGGCCGACCCGCACGTCGTCGAAAGCCTGCCCGTGGACGCCCGGTTGGTGCGGGTCGAACCGGTACCGGAGGAGCTGGCCGCCGCCGACGTGGTGGTCCTGCTCACCGACCACGACAGCTTCGACTACGAACTCGTCGTCGAACACGCCCCCTTCGTCCTCGACTGCCGCCGGCGGCTGGCGTCCGGACCCACGATCGAGGTGCTCTGAAACCATGCCGCGCATCGTCTGCGTCGCCGGGGCGCGCCCCAACTACATGAAGATCAAACCGGTGATGGACGCCTTGGAGAGCCGGGGCGCCGAGGTGGTCCTCGTCCACACCGGCCAGCACTACGACCCGGCCATGAACGACGTGTTCTTCGCCGACCTCGGCATCCGCCCGCCCGACCGTTTCCTCGGCGTCGGCTCGGGCAGCCACGCCGAGCAGACGGGACGCGTGATGGCCGCGTTCGAGCCGCTCCTCGGCGAGCTCTCCCCGGACCTCGTCGTCGTGGTCGGCGACATCAACTCCACCCTGGCCTGTGCCCTGGTGACCGCCAAGGCGGGTCCGCTGCTGGCGCACGTCGAGGCCGGTCTGCGCAGCCGCGACTGGACCATGCCGGAGGAGGTCAACCGGGTCGCCACCGACCGGGTCAGCGACTACCTGCTGGCCCCCTCCCCCGACGCCGTCGAGAACCTGCGCGCGGAGGGGTACCGGGAGGACCAGATCCACCTCGTCGGCAACGTCATGATCGACACCCTCCTCGCCAACCTGGAACGGGCCCGGGACTCGGACGTCCTCACCCGGTACGGCCTGACGCGGGGCGAGTACGGGCTCGTCACCCTGCACCGCCCCGCGAACGTGGACGATCCCGAGATCCTCAACGGGCTGCTGAAGGCGCTGGGCGAGATCGCCGGCCGCTGCCCGCTCGTGCTCCCCGTGCACCCGCGCGCGGCCGGGAAGCTGGCCGATCTCGGAGTCCCCGGCGGCGTCCGGCTCGTACCGCCCGCCGGCTATCTGGACTTCATCGCCCTCCAGGACTCCGCCCGGCTGGTGCTGACCGACTCCGGCGGAGTGCAGGAGGAGACCACCGCGCTGGGCGTGCCGTGTGTGACCCTGCGGGACAACACCGAGCGGCCCGTCACCGTCGAGCAGGGCACCAACGTGCTGGCCGGACGGGATCCGGCGCGCATCGTGTCCACCGCGCACCGGGTGCTGGACGCTCCGCCCGCCCCGCGCCGGCCGGAGCTGTGGGACGGCCGCGCGAGCGACCGCATCGCCGAGGTGCTCCTGGCGGGGGGCACCGCGCGCACCCGCCCGAGGCCCACCGACCGGACCTTCCCCCTATGATCCGCTTGCCACATATGCTCGTCGAACTTGGTGCCGCTAGGGGGAACCACCATGGATCTCGCTGAGATCTTCCGGGTCATGCGCAGGCGCTGGTACGTCCTGCTGCCCGGACTGCTCGTGGCCGTCGGCCTGATGGCCGCGGTGCGGCTGATGGTGCCGGTCACCTACCAGTCGCAGAGCACGGTGGTGCTGCTCAACTCGCAGAAGGCCACCCGCGCCTATGACGGCAACCCGTTCCTGAGCACCCAGACCTCGCTCACCGGCATGGCCGACAGCCTGGCCCGCAACCTCAACTCCGACGACTCCCTCCGGGAACTCAAGTCCCTCGGCGCCACCGGCACGTTCGGGGCGAAGCTCGCCGACAACGCGCAGGGGCCGCTCCTCTGGCTGACCGTCACCGGCACGGACAAGGCCACCGTCCTCTCCTCCGACCGCGTCCTGACCGCGTACGCCAAGGAGCGGCTGGACCAGTTCCAGAAGGAGCAGGCGGTCGACGAGAAGGCCATGATCCGGATGACGACGATCGTGCCCCCGCAGGTCCCGGTGGCGCAGACCAAGACCCGGCTCGAATACCTCGTCATGGCGGGCGCGCTGGGCCTGGTCCTCAGCATGGTCGCCACCTTCTACGCCGAGGCGCGCCTGCGGTCGCCCCGGCCCGCACCCGGGGCCGTACCCGAGTCCGCGCCCGCGGCCCCCGGCGGCGAGCCGGAGAAGGAGGCGGAGACGGCCGCTCCCCTCCCGGCCGGGGAGCCGGCCGTGGACGAGACGCTCGCCATCCGCCGGCCGCCCCGCTGGTCACGGTCGGTCAAGGACGGCCCGACCGCCGCAGAGCCCAAGGCACCACAGCCCGCGATGGCGGTGGCCTCCGCCGCCGAGCCGCTCGACGAGGAGTCGACCCATGGACACCGCCCGCGCACCGGACAGCGAGACCGGTGAGCCGAGCGAGACCCCCGCTCCTCCCGCGCCCGCGCTGCCCGCTCCCGTCTCCTTCGGCCGGAAGGTCCGCTCGGCGGCCCGTTGGAGTCTGATCAACACCGTCGTCATGCGGCTGGGCAACTTCGCGACCGGCATCGTGCTGGCCCGCTTCGCCCTGGGCCCCGCCGAGTGGGGCGTGTACGGCATCGCCCAGACCGTGCTGCTGGTCCTGCTGTCGGCGAACGAGCTCGGCGTCGGCCTGGCCATCGTGCGCTGGGAGGGGGACGCGCGGCGGTTCGCGCCGACCGTGCTGACCCTCAGCACCCTCTCCAGCGGGCTGCTGTACGTGGCGCTGTTCGCGGCGGCACCGACCGTGGCAGACCTGCTCGGCTCGCCGGACGCCGCCGGTGTCCTGCGGGTGATGTGCCTGTGCGTGGTGATCGACGGGGTGGCCCAGGTGCCCGGCGGCTTCCTCACCCGTGAGTTCGCCCAGGGCAGGCGCATGGTCATCGACGGGCTCAACTTCCTGCTCAGCACCTCGGTGACGCTGCTGCTCGCCTTCGAGGGCTGGGGCGCGATGAGCTTCGCCTGGGGCGCCGTGGCGGGGAACGTCGTCACCCTGATCGGCTGCGGACTGGCGGCGCCGGGCACCCTGAGGTTCGGCTGGGACCCCGCGCAGGCGCGGGCGCTGCTCCGGTTCGGACTGCCGCTCGCGGGGGCGAGCATGCTCGCGCTCGCGGTGGTCAACGTCGACACCATGGTGGTGGGCGCGACGCTGGGCAACGTGTCGCTGGGCTTCTACGTGCTCGCCTTCAACATCTCCGGCTGGCCCGTGCGGATCATCTCCGAGGCGGCCCGCCGGGTCTCCTTCGCCGGCTTCTCCCGGCTGGCCGGCTCGCCGCGGGCGCTCGCCCAGGGCTTCAGCCGCGCCCTGGGCGTCCTGATCACCGCCACCGTCCCGCTCTGCGTCCTGCTCGCGGGCCTCGCGGGACCGGCCATCCAGCTGATCTACGGCGGCAGTTGGCTTCCCGCCGCGGCGGCCCTGCCCTGGCTGATGGCGCTCGGCCTGATCCGCATCGGCAGCGAACTCGCCTACGACTGCCTGGTCGCCGTCGGGCAGCGCCGCTCCCTCTTCCTGGTGCAGGGACTGTGGCTGGCGGCCCTGGTACCCGCGCTCCTCGTGGGCGCCCACGCGAACGGCATCGTCGGCGTCTCCCAGGCCCATGTCCTCGTCGCCGGCGGCCTGGTGGTGCCCGTCTTCCTGTTCGCCCTCGGCCGCGGCGGCATCGGCGCCGGCCTGATCGCCCGGGCCTGCGCGTGGCCCTTCGCCGGCGGGGCCGTGATGGCCGCGGTCGTTCTCGCCCTGCACCACCGGTTCGGTGACGGCCGGCTCGCGCTCCTCGCCGTCGCCGCGACCGCCCTGGCCGCCTACGCGGTGTGCGTACTGCCCAGCCGCCACTTCCTGCGCGGCACCGCCCGCGGCGAGCGGCCCGCGGACGGCCGGCACCGGCCGTCCGCGCCGGTACCGCCCGCCCCACCGGACATGAGGTGAGCACGATGTCACGGCACATCAGCCGGAGCCCGCTCGCGGTTCTGCTGCTCGCTACCCTGCTCGCGGCCCTGGGCGCCTGTTCGGGGGCCGACCGGTCCGCGTCGCCCGCCTGCGCCGGCGCCCCGGCGACCTGCTCCGCGCGCGGCGCCTCGGCGTCACCGGAGACCGCTGCGCCGGCCGGCGCCACCGCCGCGACGGACCGCCCGTCCCCCGCGCCGTCCCCGACAGCCGAGCCCACCGTCACGGCGGGCGCCCGCACCGCGTCCGGCACCCCCGCCGCCACGACCCACTGCTCCTCCCCGGGTGCCTGCGGCTTCCCGGACGCCACCACCACCGGGCCGCGCATCCCCTTGAAACCGCACCACACCGGGTATCTGGCCGTGCGCACCAACGGGCTCGTGATCCGGGGGTGGGACATCACCGGCGCGCTCGACATCTACGCCGACGACGTCACCGTCATCGACAGCAGGATCACCTCCGACAGCTGGTGGGGCGTCAACCTGCGCCCCGGCTTCAGCGGTCTGCGCGTCCTGCACTCCACCGTCACGGCCGTGCCCGGCAAGGGGCCCGACAACGGCGGCGTGGACTACGCGGTGTCGAACATGGGCGGCAGCTCCGTCGAGGTCGGCTGGTGCGACGTCTCGGTGTTCGGCGACGCCCTCTCCATGGGGCAGGGCGACCTGCACGACAACTACGTCCACGACATCGTCCCGTTCGTCAACCTGGGCGGCGAGTGGCAGCACACCAACACGGTGATCAGCGGCGGCGGCAACACCGGACAGCTGATCATCCGCCACAACACCCTGCTCAACCCGACCGGCCTCAAGCAGGGCGCCTCGGGCAGCATCGGCCTCTTCGCGGACACCGGGGTGGTCCGCAACGTCACCGTGGACCACAACTGGGTGGCCGGCGGCGCCTACGCCCTGTACGGCGGCGACAAGGGCGCCACCGGGATCAAGGTCACCGACAACGTCTTCTCCACGCAGTACCACCCTGCCTCTGGCGGATACGGCGTGGTCGCCCACTGGAACGCGGGCGGCGCCGGAAACGTGTGGCGGAACAACCGGATGTCCGACGGCCGCACGGTCCGCCCCGGGCCGGTCACGTGAACGGCGTACCCGCCGGGGAGGCGAGACCATGATGCGCCGGATCGCACAGGCCCCGTGGACGCTGCTCAAGGCGGTCTTCGGCTGGCTGGTGCTCTTCGAGGCCAGGAACAAGATCCTGCTCGCCCCCTCGGCGGTCGGGCTGCGCCGGGTGGAGAACGCCGAGACCCGCCGGCTCGCGGCCGGCTTCCCGAGCGTGCCCTCGGCGCTCGTCGCCACGGTGATCGCCACCCACCGCCGCCCCGAGGCACTGCGCGCCGCCGTGCGCTCGGCGCTGGCGCAGAGCGTGCGCGACCAGGTCGTCATGGTCGTCGACGACGGCGCCGGACTGCCCGAACTGCCCGACGACCCCAGGCTGTTCGCGGTCTCACTGACGGCCAACACCGGGACCGCCGGCGTCGTCCGCAACGTGGGCATCAGGCTGACCCGGTCCCGCTATGTGGCGTTCCTGGACGACGACAACCTCTGGGAGCCGGACCATCTCGCCCGGGCGCTGGAAGTGCTCCGGTCGCCCGGCGGCCCCGACGGTGTGTACACGGCGCTGCGCCGCGTCCTGCCCGACGGCAGCGAGCGGGACATCCTGTCGGTGCCCTACGACCGGCGCCGCGCCGCCCGTGAGTCCTTCCTCGACACCAACGCCTTCGTCGCCCGCCGCAACCGCTGCCTGCGCTTCAGCCGTCTGCGCCGGACACCGGAGGTGATGCCCCGGGAGGACTGGGAGCTGATCCACCGGTACGCCCGCCGGCACCGGGTGGCGCACGTGCCGCACCCCACCGTCCGCTATCTGGTGAACCCGGCCAGCTTCTACACCCAGTGGTGACAGCCGGCCCGGAGCCGACCGGCTCCCCCCGGCTGCCACCCCCTGCTCCCGCCCGTTCCCTTCTCCGTCTCCTTCTCCAACTCCGTTACGACCTCAGGTGGTTGATCCCGTGCCCCGATCCCGCGCCCTCAGAAACAGATTCGTCGACGCGCCAGGCTCGCTGGGCGAGCGGCTGCGCATCGCCCGCTGGGAACGGTTCCGGCGCTGCTTCCCCGGCATCGAGAACATGCGCGTCGTCGACCTGGGCGGGACGGCCGAGATGTGGCTGCGGGCACCCGTACGCGCCAAGCACGTCCACCTGATCAACCTGGAGGAACACCCCGCCGAACTGCCCGACTGGATCACCGCCGAGGTCGGCGACGTCACCGACCCGGTGGTCGCCGCCGAACTCAGCGGCCACAACGGCGGTTACGACCTGGTCTTCTCCAACTCCACCATCGAGCACGTGGGCGGCCACAGCCAGCGCCGGCGGTTCGTCGACGCCGTCGGGTCGCTGGCCCCGCTGCACTGGATCCAGACGCCGTACCGCTACTTCCCCGTCGAGCCGCACTTCGTGGCGCCCGGCTTCCAGTTCCTGCCGCTCGCCGCCAGGGCCCGGCTGGTACGGCACTGGCCGCTCGTGCACAGCCGCCCCGACAGCCCGGAGTCGGCGATGAACGCGGTGATCAACATCGAGTTGCTGACCCGCACCGAGATGCGCTACCTGTTCCCGGACTCGGTGCTCCTCAGCGAGCGGGTGCTCGGTGTGACGAAGTCGCTGACAGCCGTACGAACGGAGCCCGCGTGCTGAACAACCTCGTCAACAGACATGACGCCGACCGGCTGCTGCGCAAGGTACGGCGGCTCGAACTCGACCCGGTGCTCGCCAAGTTGCGGGTGCGCGGCGGCGCGCGCGTGGTCCAGCACTGGTCGCGGGTCGACCCGTCGCTCACCGAGTGGTGGGCGATACCCGCGGTCGTCGAGCGGTGGAACCTGCTGATGACCGGCGACCCCCGCACCTCCTTCCCCGAGTACGTGGCCGCCGAGCACTTCGCGCCGCGCACCGATCTGCGCGGCCTCTCGCTCGGCTGCGGCACCGGCGGCAACGAGCTGCTCTGGGCGAAGACCGGCGCGTTCGGTCTGCTGGAGGGCGTGGACGTGGCGCAGCAGCGCATCGACTTCGCCACCCGCGCCGCCGAGGAGCACGGTCTCGCCGACGTCCTGCGCTTCCGGGTCAGTGACGTCAACCGGATGAGCAGCGACGGGGAACGCTTCGACGTGCTGCTGGGTCTTCAGTCGCTGCACCACTTCGACGAGCTCGACGAGACGCTGCCGCGGCTGTCCCGGCTGATCGAGCCGGGCGGGACGTTCGTGGTCGACGAGTTCGTCGGCCCGACCCGGTTCCAGTGGACCGACGCCCAACTGGACGCGGCGAACGCCCTGTTGGCCGAGCTCCCGGAGGAGCGGCGGCGGCTGGCCGACGGCCGGACCAAACACCGCGTCGTACGGCCCAGCCGGCTGTCGATGGTGCTGGACGACCCCTCGGAGGCGGTCGACGCGGCGGCGCTGCTGCCGGGCCTGCGGCGCCATTTCGACATCGTCGAGGAACGGCCGTACGGCGGCACGGTGTTGCACATCGCGTTCTCCGGGATCGCGCACAACTTCCGCGACGGGGAACCCGAGACGCGGGCCCTGCTGGAGCGGTGCTTCGCCGCGGAGGACGCGGCGCTGCCGGAGGTGGGGCACGACTTCGTCGCCCTGGTCTGCCGGCCGAGGAGCACGGACTGAGAAGCGGGCCCGCGCACCCCGCCGGGACGCTACGGGCCCGGCGGGGTGCGCAGGGCGCCCGGCCGGGCGAGCGCGGCGGCGGCCGACCGGGCCGCCGGGCGGCCGAGTGCGGCGCGTGAGGTCTCCCGGAGCAGGACGGCGGCGCGGAAGGCCGCGGTGGCGAGGGCGCCGTGCCGGCGCCGGTAGAGCCGGACGCGGTTGAGGGTGAGGAGGGTCCACAGCCTGGGCGAGACCTGGGAGTCGCCTCCCAGGTGGACGGCCTCGGCCGTCGGCTCCAGCTGGGTGGCGTAGCCGCGGTCCCGCGCCCGCAGGCAGTACTCGGTCTCCTCCGAGTAGAGGAAGAAGGACTCGTCCCACGGACCGCAGGCGGCCAGGCACTCCCCCGAGATCGCCATGAGGGCGCCGGTCGCCCAGTCCGCGCGGGTCGGCCGCCGGTACGCGGCGGGGTCGGTGACCAGCTCGCTCAGGGCCGGGAAGCGCCCGGCCCGGGTGTTGCCGATGACGGCCTCGCCGAGGGCCCGCAGCACGCTCGACTCGCGGCGCAGCGAGTGATGGGGCGCCTTCGCGCCGTCTTCGTACAGCAGGGGTACGACGATCCCGACACCGTCGCCGAGCTGGTCGACGAGGCGTTTCGCGCAGCCCTGCCGCATCCGGATGTCGGGGTTGCAGACCAGCGCGGTCCCGTACGAACCGGCCGCGCCCAGCGCCGCGTTGACGCCGGCCGCGTATCCGGCGTTGCGGCCGGTGCGGACGACCGTGGCGTCGGGGGCGAGGGTGCGGAGCACCTCGACGGTGTCGTCGGCGGAGTCGTTGTCGGCGACGACCAGCCGCCAGTCGAGGCCGGCCATGCCGTCGGGCAGCGCGGCGAGGAAGCCGGGGAGCACCGCGGCGCTGTTCCAGGTGACGACGATGACGGCGACGGTACTCATCGGGACTCCGCGAGTTGGGGGTGCCGGGCTTCGGAGGCCGGAGGCGGGGCGAGGAGGTCGCGGGCGGCGTCCGTGGCCCGTACGGCGTGGGCGGCGTGGGCGGCGGCGGCCTCGCGGCGGACGAAGCCGAGATGGCTGCCGCCCGCGCCCAGGGTCAGGAAGAACATGCCCGCGTACATGGGGAAGCTGAGCGCGTCGAAGGTGGCGCTGATGACGAGGGCGACCAGCGCCGAGGCGAGGTAGGCCTGGCCGAGTTCGCGGTCGGTCTCGGTGCGGGCGAGCCGCCGAACGGCACCGCCCTGGTGGATGCCGGTGACGAACAGGGCGAGCAGCGCGACCAGTCCCACGGCGCCCGTCTCGGCCAGGGTCAGCATGTACTGGTTGTCCGTGAAGAAGTACAGGTCGGGCGTGAAGGTGCCGAACCCCCGCCCGGACCACGGGCGTTCGCTGAGGTAGGGGACGATCGCGCTGTACTTCACGGTGCGGGCCTGGGTGCTGCTGTCGGAGTTGGAGAGGAAGGTGGCGAAGAGGTTGGTGATGGTCCCGATCAGCCCCGGGATGATCACCTTGAAGCCGGCCACCGAACCCAGGATCAGCCCGATCGCGGCCCAGCGCCGCTGCGGCTTCCAGCGGGGCACCATCACCACGATCACGATGAACGCGCCGATGATGGAGGTCCGGGACACCGTCAGCGGGAGGGCGCCCGCCATGATCGCCACCGGGGCCCAGCGGCGCAGCGCGCCGGCGTGCCGGCGTACCGGGTCGAACGCCTGGTGGACGGCGAAGGGGACCAGGATGGCCAGCATCCCCCCGAACTCCAGCGGATGGGCGGTGGTGGAGCGCGGCCGGGTGAACGAGCCGCGGTCCATGGCGCTGATCCCGGCGGTGCTCGAATTGAGGCCGGGGATGTGGATGGAGTCGGCGATGTTGGTGGCGGCGAAGAAGTCGTAGTAGCCGATCAGGGCGACCACCGTGCCCAGCACGACGAGCCGGCGCATCAGGGTCTCCAGCCGGGCGCGGTCCTGGATGCCGGCCGAGGAGAGCACGACGAGCGCCACCCACACCCCGAGCCCGATGAGCCCCCGGTCGGCGCCGAGGACCTCCTGGTGCGAGCTGGCGCGGGTCGCGTCGGCGAGGTAGGAGAGCAGCACCGCCACGGCGAGGCCGCACATCACCACCCGCGGCAGCCTGGTGCCCGGCGCGGGCAGGACCCGGCCGCCGAGCCAGGTCGCGAGGTACCAGAGGAGTCCCAGCAGGGCGAAGACGTTGGCCGGGGTGCCGATGCCGCCGAGCGCGGGCAGCGTCAGGTTCGAGGGGACGAAGAAGGCCAGCACCAGATAGCCGGTGAGGATCGTCGTGGCGTCCAGCCGGCGCACCAGCACTCCCCTGGGCCGCTCGGGGGGCCTGGCGCGGTGGCGCCGGGGCACGTATCCGGCCAGCGCGCGTCCGCGGCGGCGCACCACCGCGACCCCCTCGGCCAGGATGGAGAGCAGGAACGCGCCGACGAACCCGACGATGACGACGGCGGCGATGCCCTGGTACCGGCTCTTCGACTGCGAGACCGGGGTCTGCGGCAGGACGACCTGCGCGGTCTGCACCGCGTACCCCGCGGGCACCTTGGAAGCGGCTTGCAGGGCCTTCAGCTGCTCCCCGGTGAACTTGGTGAGGGTGGTGGTCTCCCGCAGCACCTTCGCCCGGTCGGTGCCGGTGACGCTCAGGGTGAGCAGCGGGCTGTCGGCCTGCGGCGCGAACCCGACCGTGTAGGGGTCGGTGACGCCGCGGGTGCGCAGTTCCTTCGCCGAGTCGCTCGACTGGAGCGTCCTGATCAGCACGTCGGCCGTGACGACGAGCGAACCCCCCGCGTTCGAGAGGGGGTTGCCGAAGGTCGGTGCCAGATCGGCGATCGCCGTGGAGTCGAGGAGCGTGACCGAGCTCTGCGACTCGTAGGAGACCGGGATGGTCCGGTACAGGTATCCGCCGGCGAGCAGACTGAGCAGGGTGAGGGGCACCATGAAGTACCAGCGCCTGCGCATGATCGCCAGAAGGTCGGCGAGGCTCATGAGAACTCCCTTTCGGTGGCGGCCCGCCGCCGCGCCTGCGAGGATCGGTGGCGACGGAAGGATTCTCTGTGTCGCCTCGTGACGTCGCCGAAGCGCTGCTCCGCCGCTGGTACGTGCTGCTGCTCGCGCTCGCGCTGACGGCCGCCGGAGCCTACAAGGTGGTGCATCCCGCTCCGCTGTACCTGAGTTCGGCGGTGGTCGTCCTCAAACCGCCCGTGACGGGCAACCAGCCGAACCAGCTGACCAACCTCCAGCCGCCGCTCGCCGCCCTCTCCTACGGGGTCATTCAGCAACTCCAGTCGCCCGCCGGGCACAAGGAGCTGAACTCCGCCGGGGTGCACGGGAGTTACCAGCTGGTCCCGCGCAACAGCGGCACCAGCGCGACCCCGCGCTATCTGATCCCCTCGGTGCAGATCCAGGCGCAGCGCGGCGGCGCCGTGCAGGCCGACGCGGCGGTCGACCGGGTCATCGAGGTCTACGCCCGGCACGTGCGGCAGCTCCAGGACGCGCAGGGCATCGCGCCCGCGTCGCGGATCAGCGCCTCGGTGCTGGTCTCCGCGAGCGCCGCCCCGGTGCAGGGCACGAAGACGCGCGCCCTGGCGGGTACGGCGCTGCTGGGCGGACTCGGCGGAATCCTGGGCGCGTTGTGGTTCGACCGGTACGCGCTGCGGCGCGGGCGGAAGGGGAAGGACTTCCCGGGAGCGGTGCGCCGGGCCGGCGGGGTGCCGGTCGCGGGCTGAGTAGAGCTGACGGTCCATCAGATGCCGCGGCGCTTCCAGGACTCCCACCACAGCCACTCCCGTCCGCGCTCCGCCATCGCCGACCACACCAGCGGCTGGAGGTACGGCATCGCCTTCGCTCCGATCCGCCGCCGCAGTCGCAGCGCGCGGTACTCGGGCAGCGCCGCGTAGCCGGGCAGGCACTCCGCGGCGAAGCCCACGAGCTCGTCCACGGGGACGACGTCGGTGCGCCCGCGGTCGTAGGCGCGGTAGGCGCGGCGCAGCGCGAACCGGGCGAGGCGGGTGTGGACCGCGCCGGCCAGCCGGTCGGCCTGCGGCAGCAGGTCGGCGCACTTGGTGAGCACGGAGTCGTAGGCGACCAGGCGTTGGCGGAGGTCGTCGAGCTGGCCGCCGAAGTCGGTGGTGGACATGTTGTCGCCGTGGACGCGGTAGTAGGCCTGGTCGGCGCCGCGTACGTAGCCGACGTCGGCGCGGGCGGCGAGCCGCATCCACATCTCGATGTCGCCGGCGTGCGGCAGCGCGGGGTCGTAGCCGCCCACCTCGCGCTGGAGCGAGGTGCGGACGACGACCTCGGGCGAGGTGATGCAGCCGGTGGCCTCGCGGAACCGGCGCTCCAGCCACCAGTGCCCGGGGTAGACCACGGAACCGGCGGAGCCGGTCCGGGCGTCGGGCAGCGGGCCGCCGTGCTGGAAACGCAGGGGACGCCCGTAGGCGAAGCCGGCTTCCGGGTGGGCGTCCAGGAGCGTGGCGGCCCGCACCAGCGCGCCCGGGACGAGCCGGTCGTCGGCGGAGAGCAGGGCCACGTAGTCGCCGTCGGCCCAGTCCAGCAGGCCCTCGTTGTAGGTGGCGATGTGGCCCTTGTTGGTGGCGTGGACGCGGACCTCGATCCGCGGGTCGGCGGCGGCCAGCTTGCGCGCGGTCTCCGCCGAGTCGTCGGGCGAGGCGTCGTCGATGATGAGTACGCGGACGTCAACGCCGTCCTGCTCGTTCAGGACGCTGCTCACGCAGTCGGCCAGGAAGTGGCCGTACTTGTAGCAGGGGATCACGACACTGACGGTGCTCATGGAGGGGAAGCCAATCCCCGGTGGCGGCCTCCGCTGGAGAGGCCGCCACCGGTGGGCGCTAGTTCTTCTTGTGGACGCTTCTGCTGGTCAGGACCCAGGTGCGGGTCCGCACGGTGTGGTGGTGCCGGTCCTTGGCGGTGAGGGTGATCCGGAACCGCGTGCCGTCCGGCAGCGGCGCGGAGAGGTGGACGGACACCTTGTGGGTGGCCCGGTCGTAGGAGAGGACGGTGGTGACGTGTGCCTTTCTGGCGGCCGCGGCGGTGGCGCCGGGCAGGACGGTCACGGACGCCTTCACCGACGACAGCCCGACGGTGCCCGGCACGGTGGTGACGAGGGCGCTCGTCGCGTCGGCGGTGTGCGTCACCGAGGACGCGGTCACCTCCGAGGCGGCGGCCGTCGACAGTTGGGTGCTGGGATCGTCGGCGGTGAAGACCGGACCGACCCAGTAATTGGCCGATCCGTAGGAGCCGTTGGGGAAGGCCGCGTCACTGCCGTAGTGGTAGAGCCCGTTGTGGGCCGTGGCGATGTCGGCGGTGGCGGTCAGCGGATACGACTTGTGGGCGGCCGTGAAGTAGCCGCCGTCCACCGCGTAGTTGCCGTTCGGCGCGTGATAGGAGACGACGTAGGCGGTGTCGGCGCTGATCGCCACCGGGGTGGCGAAGGTCAGCGTCTGCCAGCCGGAGGCCGACTCGCCGGTGAAGGTGCCGGAGGCGAGGAGCGTGCCGTCGGCGGACCAGAGGCTGCCGGTGTGGGTACCGGTGTTGCCGGTGCCCTTGTAGAAGGTGACGCCGGTGACCCAGCCGCTCGCCGAGGAATGGAACCGGGTGCCCAGTTCGAGGGAGTTGGGGTCGTCGGTGACGTCGGCCTTGGCCGGCACGGTGCCCGGACCCCACAGCGTGCAGGGGCAGGTGACGGCCGGCGGGGTCGAACTGGTGGTGAAGCTCCAGCCGACCGGGGCGCCCATCGCGTTGCCCCACAGGTCGGAGGCCTGGACGGAGGCGGTGTACGTGGTGTGCAGCTCCAGCTCCGTCGACGGGGTGAAGGTCGCCTGGTTCGACGCGGGGAGCGTCACGGCACCCGGCACGGTGTTGCCGTCCGGGTCCTTCACGGTGAACGTCAGGCCCTCGGCGTCGACGGCGTGGTCGAAGACGGCCGACACCGGCGCGGTGATCGAGGTGCCGGTCGCCCCCGAGGTCGGGGAGGTCGAGGTGACGGCGGGCGGGGTGGTGCTGGCCGTCGAGGTGTCCAGCACCACGTCGACCCAGTAGTTGCTGCCCGCGGCGGCCGAGGACGGGAAGGCGCTCGTGGAGCCGTAGTGGTAGAGCCCGTTGCCGCCGTCGGTGCCGGTCTTGAGGGCCGTGAGCGGGGCCAGGCCGGCGTCACTGCCGGAGAAGTAGCCGCCGTCGTAGGAGTAGCCGCCGTTCGGCGCGAAGTACGAGGCGACATAGGTGGTGTTGGCCTTGACCGTCACCGGGGTGGCGAAGTTCAGCTGCTGCCAGCCCGACGCCGTCTCGTTGGTGAAGGTCCCGGTGGCCAGGCGGGTGCCGGAGGCGCTCCACAGGCTGCCGGTGTGGGTGCCGGTGTTGGCGGGCGACTTGTAGAAGCGCACCCCGGTGATCGAACCGGCCACCGTGGTACGGATCTTGACGCCGAGCTCCAGCGAACCGCCGTCGCCGGCGTTGACGGTGCCGGGTACGGCCGAGGCCGGCCAGATGGTGCAGGGGCAGGCCTGCGGGCCGACGGTCACCGGGACGGTGGTGACGGCGCCGATGTTGACGCTGTCGTCCACCGCGCGGACCTTGACGGACGCGGAGCCCGGGGCGGTCGGCGTCCAGCTGTAGCTCCAGGAGCCCAGGCCGGTCGCGGCGTGCCAGGTCGCCCCGCCGTCCGTGGACACCTCCACGCGGGCCACCACGCCGCCGGAGTCGGCGGCGGTGCCCTTGACGGTGACCGGCTTCAGCGCCGGGACGGTGATCCCGGTGGCGGGGCTCGTCACGGTGACGGAGGGCCCGGTGGTGTCGGTGGAGGCGGTGGCGGCGACGAGGCCGCTCTGCAGGGTGTGCGGCTGGACGCCCAGGTCTGCCAGGACGTTCACGGTCGCCTGCTGCATCCGGGCGTCCTCGGTGACCACCGTGTCATCGGGGTTGTACGTCGGCAGGTTGGTCAGCCCCCACGACCACTGCACGGTGCCCGCGCCGAAGACCAGGGCCCCGGAGTCCTGATCGCGGAACTCGACCAGGTTGTGGGTGGCGGTGCCGTTGCCGTAGGTGTTGCCCCAGTCGGTACGGAGCTTGGCGTCCTGGATGTCCACCGTCGTGGACGACAGGTCGATCTCGCCGGCGGGTCTGGTGGCGTTCTCCAGGTCGCTGTCCCACTCGTAGCCGAGCGTTCCGGTCGGGAAGGTGGCGGTCTGGCCCGAGGTCAGGCTGGCGATCGAGGTGTTGCGCCACAACCGGTTCCGGCCGTACGAGCCGGGGACCGTGATCGCGTCGTCGCGGTAGCCGTTCACCGTGAACATGGAGCCGGTGAGGATGTTCGGCGGCTGGTAGCTCTGCCCGTAGTTCGTGCTGGCCGGGTCCATCCAGGTGCCGGTCCAGGAGCCGCTGGGGTCGGCGATGCCGTTGTTCTGCGCCATCTTGGTCATCTTGTAGCAGACCAGGGTGCGGTCGGCGGTGTTCGCGCCGTCGATGCTCGGGGCGAGCTGGGTCTTCCAGAAGACCTCGTTGCCGCTGAAGAAGGCCTGTCGCACACCGGCCTTCCGGGCCGCCAGGACGTTGGAGTACTGGCTCTGCGTCCAGTACTCGTCGTGGCCCGAGGACATGTACACCTTGTGGTTGCGCAGCAGCGTGGCGCCGTTGGTCGACACGTCCACGCCGGAGAGGTAGCTGACGTCGTAGCCGTTGCGCTCCAGCCAGGACAGCATCATGTACTCGGAGCCGTAGATGCCGTTGTCGCCGCCGATGTCCAACGGCCGGTTGTAGCTGACCTCGTAGGCGCGGCCGTCCGGCGCCGGGCCCAGGCCGCCGTAGAGGTCCTGGCCGCCGTAGTCGTTGTACGCCTGCCAGGTCTCGTCGCTGGTCTGCACGACGACGTCGGAGGTGCTGGAGTCCTTGCGGACGACGAACGGGTACGGCATCAGGCCGTCGCCGTCGGTCTGCGCCAGGTTGGCGATGTAGAGCCCGGACACGGCGTCGGAGGGCACCGTCCAGCTCGCGGTCACCGGCCACTTGCCGCAGTCGACGAGGCCGGTGTTCTTGGTGGTGCAACTGGCCGGGGAGTTGGTGTAGTTGGCGGGGTAGGTGACCGCCGCCTGCGCGGTGGTCGACATCTCGCGCGCGCCGTCGCCGCCGTACCAGCCCAGGCGGTAGATCTCGACGGTGTAGGAGACCTTCGACTGGACCTTGAACTGCACGGTGTCGCCGGCCTGGACGCTCTCCTTGGTGGAGAAGCCCTGGATGTCACCGTAGGCGTTGGGCGAGTACCAGTCGGACATGGGGCTGCCCGGCTTGGAGTTCTCACAGACGACCGGGTTGCTGCCCGATCCGCACGGGTCGGTCGCCGCCTGGGCGGCCACGGCCTGCGGGAAGACCGCCCATATCAGTGCTGCCACGACGACGAGGCGACTGCCCCGGAACCGTCTGCTCCATCTGTTCATGCGTACCTCTCAGCGGTGCTGTGCCGAGCCCGGCCCCTGAAAAGCCGGGATGATGCGTGATGCCAGGACCGGTCAGCCGCGGAGCGCGTCGACGAGCGTGTCCACCACTCGCTGCTGCTGGTCAGGGGTGATCTGCGGGAAGAGCGGGAGCGACAGGATCCGCTCCGCCGCCCGCTCGGCGTTCGGGAAGTCCCCCCGGACATGGCCGAGATGGCGGTACGCCTCGGTGAGATGGACCGGGGCGGGATAGTGCACGCCCGCGCCGATGCCCTCGGCGTTGAGCTTGCCGACCACGTCGTCGCGGTCCGCGCCGGCCACCTGGACGACGTAGAGGTGCCACACGTGGAGGTTGCCGGGGGCCGTCGTCGGCAGCACGACCCGTCCGGCGGCGGCGAGTTCGGCGAGCAGGGTGTCGTAGCGGGCCGCGGCCGTCCGCCGGGCCGCGTTGCCGGCCGCGAGCCGTGCCAGCTTCGCCCGCAGGACGACGGCCTGGAGTCCGTCCAGGCGGCTGTTGAAGCCCGGCACGTCGTGGCGGTACTTGGCGACTCCGCCGTGGTTCGCGATCGCCCTTACCAGGGCGGCCCGTTCGGCGTCGTCGGTGAGCACGGCGCCGGCGTCGCCGTAGGCGCCCAGGTTCTTGCCCGGGTAGAAGCTGGTGGCCGCGATCCCCCCGCTGCCCGGCGCCCGGCCGTCCCGGGTCGCGCCCTGGCACTGCGCGGCGTCCTCGACGACCGCCACCCGGTCGGGGAGGTGGGCCGTCAGCGGGGCGACGTCCGCCAGCTGTCCGTACAGGTGCACCGGCACCACCGCGCGGGTGGCCGGCCCGACCGCGGCCGACGCGGCCTCCGGGTCGAGCAGGTACGTGCCGGGCAGGCAGTCCGCCAGGACGGGCCGCGCGCCGATCCTGGCCACCGCGCCCGCGGTGGCGATGAACGTGTTGGCGGGTACGACGACCTCGTCGCCGGCCCCCACCCCGCTTGCCCGCAGGGCGAGTTCGACGGCGTCGGTGCCGTTGCCGACGCCCACGCAGTGCGCGACACCGCCGAACTCCGCGTACTCGCGCTCGAAGGCCCCCACCTCGTCGCCGCCGATGAACGCGGTGCCGGCCAGTACCCGGTCGAATCCCGCCCGGACCTCGTCGGCGACCTCGGCGTGTGCCGCCTTCAGGTCCACCAGTGGTATGTGGTTCATGCGACCGGTCCCCCCAGTTGCTTCGTCAACAGTTCGTCGAGCGCGGGCGCGGGCGCCGCACGCAGCCGCCGCGCCGGGCTCCCCGCCCACACCTCGCCCGGCGGCACATCGCCGAGCACGGTGCTCCCCATGCCGATCAGCGACCAGGCGCCGACCGCCGTGCCCTCCCTGACGAGGGCCCCGGAGCCCACGTAGGCGCCCCGCTCCAGCCGTGCGCCGCCCCCCAGGCGGACACCGGACGCGAGCGTGACGTACTCCTCCACCACGTCGTCGTGGGTGAGGACGACCTGCGGCATCACCGCGACGTGCGCGCCCACCCGCACGGCGGCGGTCAGCACGCAGTGCGCGAGCAGCACCGAGCCGGGGCCCACCCGTGAGGTCGACGACACCACCGCCGTCGGGTGGATCACCGTGGCGTAGCGGTCCTCGGGCAGGCCGAGCCGGCGCACCAGACGGGCGCGGGCGGCGTAGTCGCCGGGGTTGCCGACACAGACCACCACCCGCGCCCCGGGCAGGGCGTGGACCAGGTCGCAGCCGCCGAGGACGGGCACGCCGTCCACCTCGGTGCCGTGCAGGGCGGCGTTGTCGTCGAGGTGTCCGAGCAGCTCGGCGTCGCCCGCCGCGCGGACCGCCTGCGCGGCCTCCCGGGCGAAGCCGCCGGCCCCGACGATCACCACCTCGTTCATCTTCGGGCCTGTTCGGCCCGCGCCGCCGCGAGTGCCGCCACCACACGGTCCTGCTGGGCCTCGGTCATCGTGTGGAAGAGCGGCAGGATCAGGGAGTCGTTGCTGATCCGTTCGGTGACCGGCAGCGGCGCGCTCGGGTGGCCGGCGTAGGCGGGTTCGAGGTGCGAGGCCATGATCCCGCGCCGGGCGGAGACGCCGGCCCCGGCGAGCGCGGCGAGCAGCTCGTCCCGGCCGACGGGGAACTCCTCGTCGAGCAGCACCCAGTAGGACTGGAAGTTGCTCTGCCCGTGCGCGGGGTCGCGGACCGGGGTGAGGCCGGGGACGTCCCGCAGGAGCGTGTCGTAACGGGCGGCCAGCTCGCGGCGGCGCGCGATCATCGCGTCGAGCTTGCCGAGCTGGACCAGGCCGATGGCGGCCTGGACGTCCGTCATCCGGTAGTTGTAGCCGACCTCCAAGTACTGCTCCAGCACCGGTTTTTCGCTGGTGTGGCGCTCCGCCGCCGAGGCGTTCATCCCGTGTTCGCGCAGCCGGCGCAGCCGGGCCGCCCACGTGGCGTCGTCGGTGGTGATCATGCCGCCCTCGCCGGTGGTGACCACCTTGCGGGGGTGGAAGGACCAGGCGGCGAGCAGCGCGCCGTGCCCCACCGGCTTGCCGCCGACGGTCGAGCCGATGGCGCAGGCCGCGTCCTCCACGAGGGGCAGGTCCCAGTCGGCGCAGGCGGCGCGCAGGGCGTGCACGTCGGCCGGTACCCCGCCCTGGTGGACGGCGAGGACCGCCTTGGTGCGGGCGGTGTGGACGGCGTCCACGGTGAGCGTGGTCAGGTTGCCGGTGGCGGGGTCGACGTCGGCGAAGACCGGCTCGGCACCGACGTAGCGCACGGCGTTGGCGGTGGCGATGAACGACAGTGAGGGGACCACCACCTCGTCGCCGGGCCCGATCCCGAGCGCGACCAGGGAGAGGTGGAGGGCGGTGGTGCACGAACTGACGGCGATGCCGTGCTCGGCGCCCACCCGCTCGGCGAAGGCCCGCTCGAAGGCGGCGACCCGCGGGCCCTGGGCGACCCACCCGGAGAGCACCGCGTCGGAGGCGGCCCGTGCCTCCTCCTCGCCGAGCCACGGGATCATCACCGGGACGCGGCCGGCGCTCACTTGTCCGCCTCCGCGTCCGCGGCCCGCTCGGCACGCCACCACTCCACCAGGTCGCGCAGCCCGGTGCGCAGGTCGGTACGGGCCGTGAAGCCGAGCCGTTCGGCCGCGGACGAGGTGTCCGCGAGCCGCCGCACCACCCCGTTGACCGCGCGGGCCGGGCCGTGTTCGGGCTTCAGGTCCGGGGCGCCCATCGCCTCCAGCAGTCCCTGGGCGAGGTCGCTCAGCGACGTCTCGGTACCGCTGGCGATGTTGAACACCTCGTCGGTGAGGTCCGACTCGGCGGCGAGCACGTTGGCCCTGGCGATGTCCCGGACGTCGACGAAGTCCATGGTCTGGCTGCCGTCACCGAGGATCAGCGGGGGCTCGCCCGCCTCGATGCGCTCCATCCAGCGGATGAGAACCTCGGTGTAGAGGCCGTGGATGTCCATCCGGGGGCCGTACACGTTGAAGTAGCGCAGCGCCACGTAGTCCAGTCCGTACATGGCGTGGAAGCTGCGCAGCATGCCCTCGTTGAAGGCCTTCGCCGCGCCGTAGAACGTGTCGTTGTTGTACGGGTGGTGGCGCTCGGTCGTCGGGAACGTCTCGGCCATGCCGTAGACGGACGCCGATGAGGAGGCGATCACCTTGCCGACGCCGGCCTCGGCCGCCGCCTCCAGCACGTTGAACGTACCGTCCACCATCACCTCGTTGGCCAGCCGGGGCTCCTGCGCGCACTGGGTGATGCGGATCGCGGCGAGGTGGAACACCAGGTCGGCGCCCTCGGTGGCCTTCCGTACGGTGACGGCGTCCCGGATGTCGCCCTCGACGACCTCCACGACCCCGCTGGGCAGGGCCCGCGCGAGGTTGGCCGGCCGGCCGCGCACGAAGTTGTCGAGCACCACGATCTCGCGGGCTCCCCCCTCGGCGAGGAGGTCGACCAGGTGGGAGCCGATGGTGCCCGCTCCCCCGGTGACCAGGATCTTCTTGCCTCGTACGCTGCTCAACTGCGCTTCCCTCTCAGTGAATTCGGAACCGTCAGCGCCCGGCCCGCAGACCGACCACCGCGCCCCGGAACTCCAGGCTCCGGGACGCCGCCTCAAGAATGTCCAGCACCCGTAGGCCCGCCCGGCCGTCGGTCAGCGGCGCCCGGCCCTCGGCGATCGCGTCGGCGAACTCGTCGACCATGGAGCGCAGCGCCTCCTTCTCGCCGAGGGCGGGCGCGACCATGTCGCCGGTGCGGTAGGAGATGAGGGCGTCACGGCGTTCGTCCGCGCCGATCTCCTGGGGCGCGGCCAGGTCCACCCCCCGGTCGTACACCGCCACGCGCTGGAGGGGGTTGAGGTCGTCCCAGACCAGGGTGCGTTTGGCGCCGCCCACCATGGTGGTGCGCACCTTGGTCGGCGAGAGCCAGTTGACGTGGACGTGGGCGATGGCCCCGGTGTTGAGCTGAAGTGTCAGGTAGGCAACGCAGGCCTGTCCGGCGCCGATCGGGTCGGCTCCGTGCGCGGCGACGGCGACCGGTTCCACGGTGTCGGGAAGGATGAAGTCCAGGATCGACAGGTCGTGCGGGGCCAGGTCCCACATCACGTCGATGTCCTTCTGGACGAGCCCGAGGTTGATCCGGACGGAGTCGACGAAGTGGATGTCGCCGAGTTCGCCGGAGCGGACCAGCTCCCGGATCCGGTCCACGGCAGGCGTGTAGCAGTAGGTGTGGTCGCACATCAGGGTGAGCCCGCGCTCCTCCGCCTCGGTCACCAGGCGCAGCCCGTCGGCGTAGGTGGCCGCGAGCGGCTTCTCCACGAGGACGTGCTTGCCGGCGCGGAGCGCGGCGAGGGCGATGTCGAGGTGGGTCCCGGCCGGGGTGGCGACGGCGACGGCGGCCACCTCGGGGTCGGCGAGGACGGCCGCGTAGTCCGCGGTGGCCTCGACCGTCGAGTAGCGGCCCAGGACCTGCCGGGCCCGGTTCACGTCGAGGTCGCACAGGTAGCGGAGGCGGAACCTCTCGCCCGCCTGGAAGTTGCGTACGAGGTTGGGTCCCCAGTAGCCGGCCCCGACGACCGCGACCCCCAGCGGCCCAGCGGTGTGCGTCATGTCGTTCCTCTCCCCTTGGTCCATCAGTAGGCCCCCGTCCCGCGCACCACGGCCGTGGCGGTGCGCGCCAGGATGGACAGGTCGAGGGTGGTCGACCAGTTGTCCACGTATGCCAGATCGAGCCGGACCGCTTCCTCCCACGGCAGGTCGGAACGGCCGCTGACCTGCCAGAGTCCGGTGAGTCCCGGCTTCACCAGCAGTCGGCGCTTCACCTCGGGCGGGTACCCCTCCACCTCTTCGGGCAGCGGCGGCCGGGGGCCGACGAGCGACATGTGGCCGCCGACCACGTTGATCAGCTGGGGCAGTTCGTCGAGCGAATAGCGGCGCAGCACGGAACCGGTCCGGGTGATCCGCGGGTCCTCCTTCACCTTGAACAGCAGGCCGTCGCTGTTCTCGTTGAGGTGGGCCAGTTCGGCCCGCAGCGCCTCGGCGTCCGTCCGCATGGTGCGGAACTTCAGCATGGTGAAGTGGTCGCCGTACCGGCCCACCCGGCGCTGCCGGAAGAGCGCGGGCCCCGAGCTGTCCAGCCGGACGACGAGGGCGATCAGCAGCAGGGGCGGCGCGAGCAGCACCAGCAGCAGGGCCGCGAGGCCGCGGTCCAGGAACTCCTTGGGCAGCCGGGAGAGCCGGGAGAGGTTCGGTGCCCGCACCCGCACCAGCGGCACGCCGTTGGTGGGCCGTACCGCCAGCCGGGAGGCGGACACGTCGGTGAGCACGGGGGCCACCAGGAAGTCGACGCCCTGCACGGCCGCGGTCCAGGACATCCGGCGCAGGACGGAGGCGTCGAACTCGGGCGCGGGGAGCGCCACCAGGGTGCTGATGCCCATCGCCTGGATGACGTCGTTCATGGAGTCGCCGACGCCGCCGAGGACGGGTACGCCCAACTTGCGTATGACGGCAGCGTTCTGAGGATCGGTCAGACAGGCTCCGGCGACGTCCAGTTCCTGTGCGCCGCCGCGCCGCAGTACGGCGACGAGCTCCACGACGTCCCGGGACGGCCCGGCCAGGAGCGTGGCGCTCCGGTCCCGGCCGCGTGCCCAGCGTCTGTGCAGCCGGCGGCGCAGGGCGTACCGGACCGGCAGGGCGATGGCGGCAGCGGGTATCGCAGCCATGCTCATGTCATGAAGGAGGCCCGAATCGTGGGTGAACAACCAGTACGCGGCGACAGCCGGCGCCGGCAGGGCCAGTGCGCCGCGGAGCACCCGTCGGTACTCCTCGGCCCCCAGACCCAGGGCGCTGCGGTCGTAGGAGCGGTGGGCGAGCATGGCCGCGATCCACGTCGGGGGCAGCACCAGCGCCACCGCCCAGCGGCCGTACGCCGCGTGGATCACGAAGGCCGCGGCGACGGCCGTCAGGCCGTCCGCGACCAGCAGGACGATCCGGTACCTCTGTTCCCAGCGTCTTCGGCGGACCTCCGGACTCCTGTGTTCCACAACGAGCAGCTCATGCGCGACCTCAATGGTCATGGCCCCCCACCACATGCGCGGTCACCACCGTGCTCAACCACGGCGGCACTAAGAAAAACGAGGCAGTCGCGGTGGTTCCCCAACCCCCGCACAGAGACTGCCTGTTGGTCACTGCCCGTGCAGAGTCCGTGACACAGACCCGGAAGCTGACGTTCAGTCAAGAAAAGTTCCCCGCCCAAACCGGTGCGGCGGCCCTCAATCTAGACCACCGACCGCAGTCGCGGGAACACTTGGACGAAACACACATCGCAATAGTGACGCCAAGGGCATACTGCACCCCGTGACGAGCATTGTGATACCGGCCCACAACGAGGCACGCGTCATCGGCCGGCTCCTCGATTCGCTGCTGGACGGTTCCGGGGGAACCGGGGCCGCCGCGACGGACGCGACCGACGACAAGTCCGCGGCGACCGATGGGACCGACGCGACCGACATCGTGGTGGTGTGCAACGGCTGCACCGACGACACCGCCCGGATCGCGGCCGAACGCGGCCCGCGCGTCCGGGTCGTCGAGATCCCCGTCCCCTCCAAGCACGCCGCCCTGCGGACCGGCGACGACCACGCGCGCGGTTTCCCCCGCGTCTACGTGGACGCCGACGTCGTACTCGCGGGCGCCGACGTGCGCGCGCTCACCGAGCCCCTGGACGACGCCGGCTCGGGCATCCTCGCCACCGCCCCGGAGCGCAGGATCCCGCTGGCCGGCTGCGCCTGGCGGGTGCGCGCCTACTACCGGGTGTGGCAGCGGCTGCCCGCCGTCCGCGAAGGGCTCTTCGGCCGGGGTGTCATCGCGGTCTCCGAGGCGGGGCACGCGCGGATCGCCGCCCTGCCACCGCTGATGGCGGACGATCTGGCCGCCTCCCTGGCGTTCGCCCCCGGGGAGCGGCGGGTCGTCGGAGCGGCCGGGGTCGTGGTCCATCCGCCGCGCACCTGGCGGGACTTGATGAAACGCCGGATCCGGGCCGCGGTCTCCACCGCCCAGGTCGAACAGGAACAGCCGCGGGGAGCCTCGGCACGCACGAGCAAGGCGGACCTGATCGCCCTGCTGCGCCGGGAACCGGGGCTGCTGCCCGGTGTCGTAGTCTTCGTCGCGGCTGCGGTCGCGGCCCGGCGGGGGGCCGCGAAGGCGATCGGGGCACAGGACTTCGGCACCTGGCTACGGGACGAGAGCAGTCGGCAGAACTGATCGCACCGCACCAGGAGTCACTGATCATGTATCTCACCGACCGCTCCACGCCGCCGAGTTCGCGGACCGGGCCGGACCGGAGACGCGGCCTGGGGTCCAGGGCCGCCCCGGTCGTGTTCGCGCTGGGCACGGTCAGCCTGATCACCGACGTCTCCTCGGAGATGGTCACCGCCGTCCTGCCGCTCTACCTGGTCACCACCCTCGGTTTCAGCCCGCTGGGCTTCGGCACCCTCGACGGTGTCTACAACGGCGTCAGCGCACTCGTCCAGCTCACCGGCGGCCATCTCGCCGACCGGGTGCGCGACCACAAGCTGATAGCCGGCCTCGGCTACGGCCTCTCCGCGCTGTGCAAGCCGCTCCTGCTCTTCGCGGGCGGCATCGGCACGATCGGCGCGGTCCTCGCCCTGGAACGCACCGGCAAGGGCCTGCGCACCGCCCCGCGCGACGCGATGATCTCCCTGTCCACACCGCCCGAGAGCCAGGGCCGGGCCTTCGGCGTGCACCGGGCGATGGACACCACCGGCGCGATGCTCGGCCCACTGGCGGCCTTCCTCATCCTGCGGGTCGCCGTCGACGGCTACGACGCCGTGTTCGGGGTCAGCGCGTGCGTCGCCGTGCTCGGCGTCCTCGTCCTGATCCTCTTCGTCCCCGGCAAGGAACGCGGCGCACCGCCCGGCACGGCGACACCGATGGCCGGCCCCCACAACACGGCGGACACAGCCGACACATCCGCCACATCCGACGCAGCCGACGCAGCCGACCCGACAGGCGCAGCGAGCCTGACGGACACGACGCGCCCCGCGGGCTCGCCGCGGACCGCGGACGGCGGACGGCCCGCCGGAACGGCCGCCGTCGACGGCAGGCCGCCGGTCCGCGTGCGCGAGGCACTGGCGCTGCTGCGGCTGCCCCGGCTGCGGGCGCTCGCCGGCTGCGCCGCGCTGCTCGGCCTGACCACCGTCAGCGACGCCTTCGTCTACCTCCTGCTCCAGCGGCGCGCCGGCATCGGCGAACAGTGGTTCACGCTGCTGCCGCTGGGCACCGCCGTCGTCTTCCTCCTGCTGGCGATGCCCGTCGGCGCGCTGGCCGACCGGATCGGGCGGCGCACCGTCTTCCTCGCCGGACACGCGGCCCTGCTCACCGGCTACGCGCTCCTGCTGTGGGCCCCGGCCACACCGGTCCTGCCACCGCTCGTGCTCGCCCTGCACGGCACGTTCTACGCGGCCACCGACGGGGTGCTGCCGGCCGCCCTCGCCGACATCGTGCCCGAGCAGCTGCGCGCCAGCGGCCTCGCCATCGTCGGTACCAGCCAGGCGCTGGCCCGCTTCTGCTGCTCGCTGGCGTTCGGCGCCGCCTGGACGGTGTGGGGGGACGGCCCGGCGCTCGCCGGTGCCGCGGCCGGCCTGCTGTGCTGCGCGGCCGTCGCGGGCGCGGTGCTGCGCCCGGCCGGCGCCGCCCGATGACCACCACCGCGAGAAGGACCACCACGGCCAGAGGGACCACCATGACACCGTTCCGCCGCCGCCTGCTCGTCCTCGTCACGGCGGTGCTGCTCCTCGCCGGCCTGGGCACCGGCGTCGTCCTGCACGCCGCCGACCGCGCGGACCGGGCGAACCGGTCACAGCCGGGTGATCCGGCCGTCGACAGCGGACAGTTGACGCTCCGCCAGAAGCACCGGCTCGCCTTCGTCAACGCCGCGGCCGGCCCGCACCGCACCGCCCTCGCCTCGGTCCCGTCCACCGACCCCGGCGGCGGCCGGACCGCCTCGGACCTGAAGTGCGCGCGGTTCTACGCGGCGGCCGGCACCGGCGTCTGCCTTCAGTCCGTCCCCGGTGTGCTGCGGCAGAGCAACCGGGCCCTGCTGCTCGACTCCGACCTGCGTACGGTGCGCACCTTCCCGCTGGCGGGCACGCCCAGCCGGGCCCGGGTCTCGCCCAGTGGCCGCTTCGTCGCCTGGACCGTCTTCGTCTCCGGCGAGTCGTACTCGTCCGCCTTCTTCTCCACCCGGACCTCGGTCCTGGACACCCGCACCATGCGGCTGACCCCCAGCGTGGAGACCTTCTCCATCAACCTCGCCGGCGAGCCGTACCACGCCTCGGACGTCAACTTCTGGGGCGTCACCTTCGCCGCCGACGACGACACCTTCTACGCCACCCTCAACACCGCCGACCGCACCTACCTGGTGCGGGGTTCGCTCTCCCGCCGCTCGGTCACGACCCTGGTGCAGAACGTGGAGTGCCCCTCGCTCTCCCCCGACGGCACCCGGATCGCGTTCAAGAAGCGGATCCTGTCCCGGACCGACCTCTGGCACGAGTACGTCCTCGACCTGAGCACCCTGCGCGAGACCCCGCTCGCCGAACGTCGCAGCGTCGACGACCAGGCCACCTGGCTCGACAACCGCACCGTCGCCTACGCCCTTCCCACCAACGGCAAGGTCGGCGGCAGCGACCTGTGGAGCGTCCCCGCCGACGGCACCGGCACCCCCCGCCTGCTGATCGCGGACGCCTCCTCACCGGCCCCGCTGTAGGCCGAACCACCCCGGCCGCCCCGGCGGTTCACCGTTTCCCTTCCGCGAGACGGAAGGGCTGTTGCGCCGCTGTGAGCCCCGTCACGACGATGACGCCACCATCCGACGACGGGAGCCGCACCCATGCCACACACCACCGCCTTCGCCAGGAACCAGTGGTACGTCGCCGCCTACCGCCACGAGGTGGGGCGCGAGCTGCTCGGGCGGACGATCCTCGGCGAGCCGCTCGTTCTCTACCGCACCGAGGACGGCGGAGCCGCGATCGCTCTCCACGACCGCTGTGTGCACCGGCGCTTCCCGCTCTCCGAGAGCAGGCTCGACGGCGACCGGATCGTCTGCGGCTACCACGGCTTCACCTATGACTCGACGGGCGGCTGCGTGTACGTGCCGGGGCAGAAACGCGTGCCCCGGACCGCCCGCGTCGCCGCCTACCCGGTGGTCGAGCGGGACGCGCTGGTCTGGGTGTGGATCGGGGACCCGGCACTCGCGGACCCGGACGCGGTCCCCCGGGCCCGGCATCTGGACTCCCCGGAGTGGACGACCGTATGCGGTATGGAGCCGATCGACGCCGACTACGGGCTGCTCGTCGACAATCTCCTGGACCTCTCCCACGAGACCTATCTGCACAGCGGCTACATCGGCACCCCCGAGGTCGCCGAGACCCCGATCACCACCGAGGTCGACGAGGGCGCGGGCGTGGTACGGGTGAGCCGGCACATGGACGACGCCGAGTGTCCGCCGTTCTACGCCCGCTCGACCGGCATCGAGGGCCGGATCACGCGGTGGCAGGACATCGAGTACCACGCGCCCTGCCTCTACCTGCTGCACAGCCGGATCGCCCCGGTCGGGGTACTGCCCGAGCCGGACGGCGGCGACCCGAACGGCTTCCACACCGAGATCACGTACGCCATCACGCCCTCGTCCGACGGCCGGGTGTACGACTTCTGGGCGGTCTCCCGGGACTTCGCCCGGGACGACGACGAAGTCACCGCGTTCCTGCGGGACTTCAACCACACGGTGGTCATGCAGGACGTCGACGCGCTCAACCTCCTCCAACGGGCGCTGGGTTCGGAGCGCGACGGCTACCAGGAGCTGAGCATCAACATCGACACCGGCGGACTGGCCGCCCGCCGGATCCTCGCGCGGCTGGCCGCGGAGGGCGCCGAGCCGGTGGAGAAGGTCCGGTGACGGCGCGGACCGGCGAGGTCTACCGCATCGAGTGGGTGCCCGGCACCGACCTCCTGCACGGCACCTGTCACTGCGGGCGCGAACACACCGCCGAGGACCCGACCGAGATGTGGGAGTGGATGCTGGCCCACTCTCGGGGACACGCGCCGGACGAACGCCGAGGAGCCGGATCATGACCCTGTACGAGTCCGAACTCGTCGTGCACAGCCGTGAGGTCGTGGCGGACGGTGTCCTCGCCCTCACCCTGCGGCACCCCTCGGGCGAGCCGCTGCCCGACTGGGAGCCGGGCGCCCACATCGACGTCGTCCTCGGCCCGGGACTGGAACGGCAGTACTCGCTCTGCGGCGACCCCGCCGACCGTGCCTCCTGGCGGATCGCGGTGCTGCGGGAGCCGGCCGGGCGCGGCGGGTCCGCCCATGTGCACGAGCGGTTGGCGCCCGGTGACAGCGTGCTCGTCCGCGGGCCGCGCAACCACTTCCGGCTGGAGCCCGCCCCGCGCTACCGCTTCGTCGCGGGCGGTATCGGCATCACCCCCGTCCTGCCGATGCTCGCCGCGGCCGAGGCCGCCGGCGCCGACTGGACCCTGCTCTACGGCGGCCGCACCCGCAACTCCCTCGCTTTCATCGGAGAGTTGGCCCGTTACGGCGACCGGGTCACCCTCGCCCCGCAGGACGAGACGGGGCTGCTGGACCTGGCGTCGGTGGCGGTCGACGCCGGAGACGGCACCCTCGTCTACTGCTGCGGTCCCGGGCCGCTGCTCGACGCCGTCGAGGCGCGCTGTCCGGCCTCGGTCCTGCGCGTCGAGCGGTTCCGGCCCACGGTCCAGGCGACGGGCGGGGACGGCGAGTTCGAGGTCGAGCTGGCGCTCAGCGGCAGGACGCTGACGGTCCCGGCCGGCGTCTCCGTCCTGGACACCGTGCGCGCGGCCGGTGTCGAGGTGCTGTTCTCCTGCGCGGAGGGCACCTGCGGCACCTGTGAGACCGACGTCCTGGAGGGCACCCCGGACCACCGCGACTCGGTCCTCACCGACGCGGAACGGGAGGCCGGCGAGACGATGCTCATCTGTGTCTCCCGCTGCCGGGGGAAGCGGCTCGTGCTCGGCCTCTGACCAGGAGGGCGCGGGCGGCCCCGCAGTGCTCAGCGGAGTACGGCACCCGCCCGCGTCGCCCCGGAGGTCCTCTCCGGCGGCCCGGCCCCGCGCTTCGCCGACCGCGGACCCCTGTGCGCCAGCGGGTCGAGGCGGCGGAACGCGGAGCCCCCGAGCGGTCGGTCACGGAGCCGAATACGCCTCCACCTCACTGAACTGACCCGCCGGCCAGCCGGTGTTGGCGGTCACGTTCAACCGCAGGTAGCGCAGGTTCGTACCGCTCGGCAGGGCCACGGTGACCGTGTTCCCGCTCGCCGGGTCGAAGCGGTAGCCGGTGGAACCCACCACCGTCGCGTAGCCGGAACCGTCGGTGCTGCCCAGCACCGACAGCGTCTGCGTCCGCGCTCCCCACGCCCAGGAGGGCGGCAGCTTCAGCACCAGCCGGCGCACGGTCTGGGCCGAGCCGAGATCGACCGTGAGCGCCTGCGGGAAGGCGTTGTTGGTGGACTCCCAGTACGAGTTGGCGTCCCCGTCGACCGCCTTGCCGGGGGTGTAGACGTCCTGGGAACCGGTGGCGGTGGCCGGGCGGCCCTTGGCGAGGTTGGCGTTCGGGTCCGCGGGCGGGTTGCCCTGGCCGGGCTGCGGCCAGGTCGAGCAGTCGGACCAGGTGCTGCTCCAGCCGGAGTTGCCGCCGCCGTCGGTGACGGCGAAGGTGCCGGAGCCGGACGGGTAGGGGCAGTTGTAGACACCGGCCGAACCGACGCCCGCGGCCTGGACGTTGCTGAACTTCGCGGCGCCCTGGGCCTCGGCCTGGACGACGACCGTGCCGGTGTTCTGCACACTCGCGCCGGTCACGGTGACGTTCCCGGTCGAGTAGCCGTGCCCGCCGCCGGAGACGAACTCGAAGGCGCTGTAGGGGCTGTTGGTGATGGTCGTGTTGGTGATGTTCACGGTGGCGTTGATAGCGCTGTCGTAGGAGTCGACGCGCAGCGCTCCCATCGGATGGTTCCAGTTGGGGTTCATCGCGCCGGTGCGGACGAGCGTGTTGCCGTCGACCGTGATGGTGCCGGCGAGGGGGGAGAACGGGTCGAGGAACTTCTGGTTGGAGATGGCGATACCGCTGCCGAGGGCGTTGGTGTCGGAGACGAGGTTGTTCTTGACGGTGATGTCGGTGCCGCCGTAGATGGCGATGCCGTTGGCGAGGTTGGGCTGCGAGACGGTGTTGTTCTCGAAGCTGCTGTTGGTGTCCGGGGAGTACAGCGACCACATGGCGAGGGCGTCGTCGCCCTGGTTGCGCAGGAAGTTGTTGCGGACGCGGACGCCCTTGGCGGTGCCGTTGAGGTTGATGCCGTCGGCGGTGGTGTCGAGGATGCGGTTGTTCTCGATGACGAGGTTGTCGTTGCTGCCGGTCAGCCAGAGACCGACCTTCAGGTGCTGGATCCACATGCCGGAGACCGAACTGTTCGGGCCCAGCGCGCCGTTGACGAAGTTGTCGGGGTTGGAGTCGACGCGTTCGGTGACCTCGCCGATGACCGCGAAGTCCTTGATGTGGACGCCCCCGGCGGAGCTGGACTGGTCGACGAAGCGCGAGGTGTGCACGACCGAGTACCAGTTGCCGGCGCCCTGGAGCGTCACGTTCTGTACCCCGCTCAGGGAGGAGGTGAGCCGGTAGTCGCCCGGCGGGATCCACACCACTCCCCCCTGGGCGGCGGAGATGGCGTCCCGGAAGGCCTGGGTGGAGTCGCCCGCGCCGCTGGGGTCGGCGCCCTTCGAGGTGACGGAGACCGATCCGGCGGGCTGCGTGGCGGCTGCCGCGACCTGCTCGAAGTCGGCCACGTCGACCGTGACCTGGGTGCCGGTCGACTGGAAGGCGACCTTGTCGCCCGGCTGGACGCTCTGGCCGAGCAGCAGCCGGGCGTTGTCGAAGAAGTGGTGCGTCTTGGCGCCCGCGATCCAACTGGTGTCGATGTAGGAGTACTTGGAGGTGACGGGGAGGGTCTTCGCCAGCTTGGTGCCGTTGACGTACACGTCGAGCGTGCCGGTCTGCCCGTCGGGGACGTTGTAGGCGAGGTTCACGGCGTTGGCCGCGCTCGGCACCGTGAACTCGACCCGCTGCCCGGAGGTCAGCCGGACGGCCTGGCGCCCGGACGCCTCGGAGGCGAGGGTGCCCTGCGTGTAGTCGGGGCCGACCTTGGTGCCGGTCGTGGTGGCGGACTCGGCCTCGACGGCGGTGAAGGGGAGGCCGGCGCCCACCGCCGCGTGGGCGGCGGTGGGGGCCAGGGTGACGAGCATGCCGGCGGCCAGCGCCACGGCGGCTCCCACGGCTGGCATGCGCCTGACAGATCTGGCGGTGAGGGTGGTGTGCATGTGCTGATCCCTTCGGGGTGGGGGTGCGGGGATAGCGGATGCAGGGAGGGCGGCTATCCGGCGCGGAGCCAGGCGGCCGTGTCCTGCGGGAGGCGGCCCCGGTCGTCCAGGGGGCCGCTGGTGAGCAGGGGGCGGGCGCCGCCCGGGAGTTCGACGGGCGCGTCGGAGAGGTTGACCACGCAGGTCGCGCCCCCGACGCGGGTGAAGGCGAGCACGCCGTCGGATGCGGGCAGCCAGGCGAGGGGGGCGTCGCCGAAGACCGGCCGCAGACGGATCGCCGCACGGTACAGACGCAGCATGGAGTCGGCATCCTCCTGCTGACGGTCGACCGCGTACGATGTCCAGTCGGCCGGCTGCGGCAGCCACAGCTCGTCGCGCGCACCGAAACCCGCGTTCGGCGCGTCGGCGGCCCAGGGCAGCGGCACCCGGCAGCCGTCCCGTCCCGGGTCGGTGCCGCCCGAGCGGAAGTACATCGGATCCTGTATCCGGTCGACCGGCAACTCGACTTCGGGCAGACCGAGTTCCTCGCCCTGGTAGAGGTAGACCACCCCGGGCAGCGCCAGCGACAGCAGCGCGGCGGCCCGGGCCCGGCGGGTGCCGAGGTCGAGGTCGGTCGGGGTGCCGAAGGCCTTGGCCGCGAAGTCGAAGCCGGTCTCCGTGCGGCCGTAGCGCGTCACCGTGCGGGTCACGTCGTGGTTGCACAGCACCCAGGTGGCGGGCGCGCCCACCGGCGCGTGTTCGGCGAGCGTCTCGTCGATCGCCGTACGCAGCCGTTCCGGGTCCCAGGGGCAGGAGAGGAAGCTGAAGTTGAACGCGGTGTGCAGTTCGTCGGGACGGAGGTAGCGGGCGAAGCGTTCGGTGTCGGGGAGCCAGACCTCGCCGACGAAGACGGCGCCGTACGCGTCGGCCACCGCCCGCCAGGAGCGGTAGATGTCGTGGAGTTCGTCGCGGTCGACGAAGGGGTGCGGGTCGCGGCCCTCGACGAAGTCGGGGAGTCCGGGGTCCTTGGCGAGCAGCGCGGCGGAGTCGATGCGGACGCCCGCCACGCCCCGTTCGAACCAGAAGCGCAGGATGTCCTCGTGTTCCTGACGCACCGCGGGGTGGGCCCAGTTGAGGTCGGGCTGCTCTGGGGTGAAGAGGTGGAGGTACCAGTCGCCGTCGGGGAGCCGGGTCCAGACGGGCTCGGTGGAGCCGACGAACTGGGACGGCCAGTCGTTGGGCGGGAGTTCACCGTGTTCGCCGCGGCCGGGCCGGATGTGGAACAGGTCGCGTTCGGGGCCGCCGGCGCGGGCCGCGCGGAACCACGGGTGCTGGTCGGAGACATGGTTGGGCACGATGTCGACGATGGTGCGGATGCCCAGCTCGGCCGCCTCGGCGATGAGTTTCTCCGCCTCGGCGAGGGTGCCGAAGGCGGGGTCGATGGTCCGGTAGTCGGCGACGTCGTAGCCGCCGTCCTTCAGCGGTGACAGGTACCACGGGGTGAACCACAGGGCGTGCACGCCGAGTTCGGCCAGGTAGGGCAGTCGGGCGCGGACGCCCGCGAGGTCGCCGGTGCCGTCCCCGTCGCCGTCCGCGAAGCTGCGGACGTACACCTGGTAGATGACGGCGGAGCGCCACCAGTCGTCATGGCTGAGGGCAGGGGTGGGCTGTCCCACGGTGCTGGCCTTTCTGTCGGGGGCGTCGAGGGGGCGGCGTCAGCCCTTCGTGCTGCCCGCGCTGATCCCGGCGATGATGTGCCGCTGGAAGACCAGGAACATCGCGACCATGGGGATGCTCGCGATCACCATCGCGGCGAGGAGCACGGTCAGTTGGATGTTCTGGGAGAGCTGGACGAGTGCCACGCTGATGGGCTGTTCGTCGGTGTCGGAGAAGACCATCAGCGGCCAGAGGAAGTCCTGCCAGACGGCGACCAGGGCGAAGATCGACACGACGCCGAGCACCGGGCGGGAGAGCGGCAGCACGATGGACCACAGGGTGCGCAGCTGTCCGGCGCCATCGATCTCCGCGGCTTCCAGTACGTCGCGCGGGAGTTGGTCGAAGAACCGCTTGAGCAGATAGAGGTTGAAGGCGTTGGCGACGGCCGGCAGCCAGATGCCGAGCGGGTCGTTGAGGAGACTGGTGTGGATGAGGGGGAGGTCGGCGACGGTGAGGTACTTGGGTACGACGAGCGCCTGGGCCGGGACCATCAGCGTGGCGAGGATGCCGCCGAGGACGACCTTGCCGAACGCCGGTCGCAGTCGGGACAGGGCGTAGGCGGCGGCCGTGCAGAGGACGAGTTGCAGCAGCCAGGCGCCGGCGGCCTGGACGACGGTGTTCCACAGGTGCTGCGGGAGCTGCATCAGGTCCCAGGCGTCGGTGTAGCCGCTCGTGTGCCAGTGCTCGGGGATGAGTGTGGGCGGGGTCCGCGCCACCTCGTCCGGTGACTTCATCGCGCCGGTGACCATCCAGAGGACGGGGAAGAGGAAGGCGAGCGCGAAAAGCAGGACGACCGCGGTGAACACGGTCCAGTAGACGGCCTTGCCGCGGGGTCGGGCGAGCGTCGCCGGGGAGACGAGCGTCCTGGTGGTCACAGCTCCTCCTCTCCGGACCGGGTCAGTCGCAGATAGCCGGCGGAGAAGATCCCGAGGAGCACGAGGAGCATGACGCTCAGCGCGCAGGCGCCGCCGAAGTCGTTGTAGAGGAAGGCGTACTTGTAGATCAGGTACAGGACGGTGACCGTGGCGTTCTCCGGGCCGCCGCCCGTGATCACGAACGGTTCGGTGAACACCTGCATGGTCGCGATGATCTGGAGGAGCATCAGCATCAGGATGACGAAGCGGGTTTGCGGGACCGTCACGTGCCGCACGCGTTGGAGCAGGTTGGCGCCGTCCAGTTCGGCCGCCTCGTACAGCTCGCCCGGTATGGACTGGAGGGCGGCCAGGTAGATCAGCACCGTGCCGCCCATGTTGGCCCAAGTCGCCACGATCACCAGGGAGATGAGGGCGGTGTCGGTGCCGTTGGTCCAGTTCGAGGTGGGCAGGTGCAGCGCGCGCAGCGTCTCGTTGGCGAGGCCCGCTCCCGGGTCGTAGAACCACTTCCACAGCAGGGCGGTGACCACCGGCGGGATCATCACCGGGAGGTAGACGACGACCCTGAAGAAGGCTCTGGCGTGGCGGAGTTCGTTGAGCACGAGGGCGAGGACGAACGGGACGGCGAAGCCGACGAGCAGGGCCAGCAGGGTGAAGGTGAGGGTGTTGCGCCAGGCGGCCGCGAACTCCGGGTCGTGCAGGACGCGGGTGAAGTTGGCGGTGCCGACCCACTGGGGCGGGGAGCCGGGTGTGTACTTCTGGAAGGAGATGACGACCGCGCGGACCGCCGGGTACCAGGAGAACAGCGCGAAGCAGAGCAGTCCGCCGATGAGGAACGCGTACGCCCGTGCCTGGTCCAGGAGTTGGCGCCGCCACCGCCCCCCGGCGGGGGGCGGCGCCTGGACCGGCCGTACGGCGAGCGGCTCGACGGGCCGCCGGGCGGCCGTCTTCGTCATCGGTGTCAGCCCCGCGCCAGGATGCCGTCGATCTTGCCGGAGGCGTCCTTGAGGAGCTGGTCGATGTCGGCGTCCTTCTTGGTGAGGACGGCGGAGACCGCGCCGTCGAGGACGGAGTAGATCTGCTGGGCGTCCGGCGGCTCGATCTTCATCCGGAGGGTGTGGTTGCCGTCCAGGAAGGCCTGGTAGTTCTCCACCGGGACGTTGGCGTTGGCCTTCTTGACCTGCTGGTCCTTGGCGTCGGCGGCGCCGGTGAAGAGTCGCGGTTCGGGGAGTCCGACGGGCGCGTCCGCCTTCTTGGCGCGCGCGTAGTCGCCGAGGAAGCCGTCTCCGGGCGTCAGGAACATGTGGTCGAGCCACTTGAGGCCGGCCCGGATCTGGGCGGGCGTGTCGTGCTTGTTGAACATGTAGCCGTCGCCGCCGATGAGGGTGCCCTGGCCGCCGGGCATGGGGGCGAGGGCGAGGTCTTTGTAGTTGCCGCCCTTCTCCTTGACCAGGATCGGGATGTTGTCCGGGGCGGAGAGGTACATGCCGAGCTTGCCCGAACCCATCAGCTGCTGCACGTCGTTGATGACGAGGAGCTGCTTGCTGCCCATGGAGTTGTCGGTCCAGCGCATGTCGTGCAGGTTCTGCAGGACGGCGTGCCCCTGGGGGGTGTCGATGGCGGCCTTCTTGCCGTCCGCGGCGACGACGTCGCCGCCCTGCGCGTACATCTCGGCGGTGAAGTGCCAACCCCCTTGGTTCTGGGCGCTGTAGTCGGCGTAGCCGATGGTGCCGTTGCCGAGCGCGGCGATCTTCTTGGCGTCGGCCCGGACCTCCGCCCAGGTGGCCGGCGGCCGGTCGGGGTCGAGGCCGGCCCGCTGGAAGAGCTCGCGGTTGTAGATCAGTCCCATCGAGTAGCCGGTGCGCGGGACGCCGTAGACCTTGCCGTCCACGGTGTAGATGTCGCGCAGCTGCCGCTGGAGAGTGGCGTAGCTCTTCAACTCCTTGACGTACGGCGTGAGATCGGCCGCCTGGCGGATGTCCACGACGTGCTTGGCGTCGGTGAAGTACGTGTAGAAGACGTCCTCCATCTGGCCGCCGGCGAGCTTGGCGTCGAAGGTCTTGGGGTCCTGGCACGGGAACGCGTCGTGGGCGACGACGTCGATGTCCGGGTTCTGCTTCTCGAAGGAGGCGATGTCCTGCTCGAAGAACGCGCGGTCGACCTTGGCGCTCTTGGGCGGTTCGCAGTTGACCGTGATGCGGGTCTTGCCGCTCGCCGGGTCGTCGCCCGACCCGCAGGCGGACGCGGACAGGGCGAGGGAACAGACGCCGATCGCGGCGAAGGTACGGCGGAACCCGGTACGTCTCATCGGTGGGACCCCTCTGGGCAGGAGCGGTGGGCGACGCACACTCAAGCACCGGCAGCAGGGCTCCGCAAGATGTCACGCGGGATCTGTAATTATTCGACAGCGGGGAGAATCCGCCGGATCTCAGTCGCGCGGCGCTTGCGCGGTCGAACCGCGGACCACCAACTCCGGTTCGAACAGCAGCTCTTCGGCCGGTACGGCGGTCCCGCCGATCTGCGCATTCAGCAACTCCACCGCCGCCCGGCCCATGGCCTCGATGGGTTGGCGCACGGTCGTCAGCGGGGGTTCGGTGCAGTTCATGAACGCGGAGTCGTCGTAGCCGACGACGGAGATACGTGACGGTACGTCAAGTGCCTTGCGCCGGGCGGCTCTCACCGCGCCGAGGGCGAGCGGGTCACTGGCGCAGATGATGCCGGTGACGCCCTGGTCGATCAGCCGGGACGCCGCAGCGTGACCGCCCTCGATGGAGAAGATGGCGCGCGCCACGTACGTGTCGGGCAGCTCCCCCGCGATCGCCCGCGCGGCGGCCAGCTTGCGGGCGGAGGGCACGTGGTCGGCGGGCCCGAGCAGCAGTCCGATCCGTTGGTGGCCGAGCGAGGCGAGATGGCGCCAGGCCTGCTCGACGGCGACGGCGTCGTCGCAGGAGACGCTCGGGAAGCCGAGGTGTTCGATGGCCGCGTTGACGAGGACCACGGGGATGTTGCGGTCGGCGAGCAGCCGGTAGTGACCGTGTTCGGCGTCGGCCTGCGCGTACAGGCCGCCGGCGAACACCACGCCGGAGACCTGCTGTTGGAGCAGGAGTTCCACGTAGTCGGCCTCCGAGACCCCGCCCTTGGTCTGGGTGCACAGCACGGGGGTGAGTCCGCGCTGGGCGAGGGCGCCGCCGATCACCTCGGCGAAGGCCGGGAAGATGGGGTTCTGCAGCTCGGGCAGGACGAGACCGACGAGCCGGGCCCGTTCGCCGCGCAGTTGGGTGGGCCGCTCGTAGCCGAGGACGTCCAGGGCCGACAGCACGGCCTGCCGGGTGGCCTGGGAGACACCGGGTTTGCCGTTGAGCACCCGGCTGACCGTGGCCTCGCTGACCCCGACCTTCTTCGCCACCTCAGCAAGTCGTCGCGTCATACGCGCAAGAATAGCGCAAGAAACGCAAGTAGCTTGCGTAAAGCTGGCACGTCATCGCCACCGACGACGGGGTGCCCCCAGCGACCTTCGGGCGAGGGGGCGGCGGGCGGGTTCGGTCCCCGGAAACCGGTGGAGGGCCGTTCGGAGACCGTTCGGATCAAGAGGGGGGCCACCAGGTGAGGAACGTCGGCCCACGGCTGTCCATCCGCCGTCCGAACCGACCTTTCAGGGAGCGGCAGTTGCCGGTGTCGCGGCGAGATCCGGGTGTCGGCCGACGACCGTCTGCCGACACCTCGACGGGGGTGGCCCGCCGTACGGGCCCTCACCCGCGCTCGGGCACGACCCTCAGATGCGCGGCACCGCGGCGTGCGAGGCGGGGTCTGGCCGGAGCGCGACGGGCCTCGCGCAGGACCAGGGTGAAGCGCGTGTAGCCCATCTCCTGAAGGGTCTTGGGGGTCTCGCCGACGACCCGACAGTCGGTGGCTCCCCACCGCGGGTCGGGATGGAGCACCGGGCGGATCGCCCCGTCGTGCTCGACGGCGCACTCGCCGACCGCGCGGACCCAGTGCGGGAGGCCCTGCCGGTAGGCGGCCTCCATGATCGGGTCCTGGGCGATGTCCCGGCGGATGGCCTGGAGTCCGTGGTCGTGCCCGTGCCGCTCCACGGCCGCTGCGAAGTGCGCCAGCATCGGCAGGCACCAGCTCGACTCGTGCTCCCCGAGGACCGTGGCCGCGTCCGGGTGGAAGAGGACGAAGCGCAGGAAGTTCTCGCCAGGCAGCGCCGTCGGATGCGAACCGACGCCCCCGAAGAGTGACTTGAACGCGCTGTTGGCCAGCACCACGTCCCAGCGGTGGTCCACCACGAAGGAGGGAAAGGCGACAGCCTCCAACAGCGCGGCGTAGTCCTGGAGATACGCCTGGGCTTCCGGACTCTCGGGGACGGGCCGCGGCGCGGACCGCTGCCCACCTGCCTGATACGCCATCGGGAGGTCACCCCTCTTGCCTATGCGGCCTTCACGCGGCGCCTTGATCCTCCTGCCCCGACGCAAGCCATGTCAACTATCGTGGCATTTCATGCTGGTTGACGGCTGAAATTGGCCACAGTTGTGGCGAGACCTGGATGCGGGTTCGAACGAACCGATACTCTCCGGGATGTTCACGGCCACCATTTGTGAGAAGCCTGTGAGAGACGTAGGAGATCTGTCGGTGTCGGATGGCTTCGAGGTTCCGGGCGCCGCGGCGACCGCTCTGCTGCCCGCCGTCGTCGCCCGCGTCACCGCGCTGACCGAACGGCTCGGCGTACCGCAGGCCGAGGTCTTTCACGTCGGCGCGCTCTCCGACGCCTGCGGGGTCCCGCACTCCGTGATCAGGGCGTTGCTGAGCGGCCGTCCGGCGGGCGAACCCGATGTGCAGGCTCGCTTCCTGCAACGGCTCGACCTGTTGCGCCGCACCCGGCTGAAGCCCAACGGGCGCAAGTACACCCAGCAGGAGATCGCCGACGGCGCGGGCATGTCCCGCCAGCAGGCCGGCGCGCTCATCAACGGCGACCGGCGGCCGACCATGGAGCACTGCGACGCGCTCCAGCGCTTCTTCCGCGTGCACGCCGGCTTCCTCACCGCCGAGGACCCCGAGGCGCTGGCCGGCGCCCTCCAGCGCGCCGAGCAGGAGCTGCTGCAGCAGCTCGCCGACCGTGAGCGGGCCGCCGCGGAGTCCGCGGGCGACCCGCTGGAGCGGCTGCTCCAGGACCACGGGGTACGGGGCATCGCCTGGCGCGCGGCCCAACTCCCCACCGACCAGCACCGGGACAAGGTCGCGGAGTGGCTGGACATGCTCCTGGAAAGCGTCAAGCGGCCCGAGTCCTGATCCGGGAGCCGGCACCAACTGGCGTCGGGCGACGGGAGGTCGTCGAGTTCGCCGGCCGCCTCGCCGCACGGACCGCGCAGTCCCCTGCCGACGCCCGCGGTTCCCCGTGGTTCCCCGCCGCTCAACTCGGCTCAACTCGGCTCGCGAGGCCACTCCCGCCGACGGGGCTCTCCGCCGAGCGGGCGAAGCGGCGCGCGGTCCACGGTCATTGTCAGTGGCGGACGGCAAGCTGGAGACGTGCCACCGCCGTACGGAGGCGCGCGTGACCGTCCGATGCCGAACAGGGGAGCCGACCGATGCGGACCGCCGTACCGACCGACCGTGAACGCACCGCCGTCCAGGCCTATCTGCGGCTGCTGCACACCGTGCGCGCCGCCTTCGACGGACCGCCCGGCGGCCGACCACCCGTGGTGCCGCCCTCGGTGTTCGCCGAGGCGGAGCAGGCGCTGGCCGACGCCGGACTGCGGGGCAACGAGGAGGAGTTCTTCCGCCTGCTGGAGACCTGGTGTCCCGAGCCGTGAGCAGGTGTCAGGGGTGCGGGATCGTGACGGCCGTCGCGATCAGCCCGTGCGCCACCATCCACCGGCCCTCGAAGACGTCGAGGCGCCGGCCCCCCACCTCCGGTCCCGGCACGAGGAGTTGGGCCCGCAGACCGCCTCCGGTGCTGATGCCGGGGTGGGTGCCGGAGTCGGGGTCGGGGTCGGGGTCGGCGGAGAGCTCGATGTCGGCCTCGGAGAAGTCCAGCCACTCGCCGGTGAGGGGGAACCACGCCTTGTAGACGGACTCCTTGGCGCTGAACAGGAGCCGCTCCCAGTGGACTTCGGGCCGCTCCTCGGAGAGCCGGCGCAGCCGCTCCCGCTCGGCGGGCAGGAAGACGACGGGGACCACCTCCTGCGGGAGCGGGCCGTGCGGTTCGGCGTCGATGCCGAGGGAGACCAGGTCGGTGGCGCGGGCCAGCGCGGCGGCGTAGTAGTCGTCGCAGTGGGTCATGCTGCCGACCAGGCCGGTCGGCCAGCGGGGGGCGCCCTGGTCGCCGGGCAGGACCGGCTGCGGGGGCACGCCGAGCTTCTCCATGGCGCGCCGCGCACAGGCCCGTACGCCGGCGAACTCGCGGCGCCGCCTGGCCACCGCGCGCGTCAGACGGGCCTCTTCCTCGGGATACAGCGGGGCTTGCGGACTCCCCTCGTCACCGTGTGCTTCCACGGCCACCACCGAGTCCGGGAGCAGCGCCTCGATCACCGGATCCGACCTCCATCGGCAGTATGCGGCGCAGTCGGCCCGGCGGTTCCGGTCGCTTGCGCCATTCGCGGGGGTATCCCACGGACACCTCCTCGAAGCGGACACCCTCGTGGTAGGTGGTGCGCGGGATGTGGAGGTGGCCGTAGACCATGGTGTCCACGCGGAAGCGGCGGTGCCAGTCGGCGGTCAGGGTGGTGCCGCACCACATGGCGAACTCCGGGTACCACAGGACGTCGGTCGGGTGCCGGTCGAGCGGGTAGTGGTTGATCAGGACCGTGGGCAGCGACTCGGGCAGGGCGGCGAGCCGGCGTTCGGTCTCGGCGACGCGGGCCCGGCACCAGGCCTCGCGGCTGGGGTAGGGGTCGGGGTGCAGCAGGTACTCGTCGTTGCAGACGATGCCGGTGCCGTGCGCGTAGGTGACTCCCTCGTCCTTGGTGGCGCAGCCGTCCGGCAGGAAGGAGTAGTCGTAGAGGAGGAAGAGCGGGGCCACCACGACCGGGCCGCCGGGCCCGTACCAGACGGGGTAGGGGTCCTCGGGAGTGGTCACGCCGAGCTCCCGGCACAGGGCGACGAGGTGTTCGTAGCGGGCGACACCGCGCAGGGTGAGGGTGTCGCGGGGGTGGGTCCACAGTTCGTGGTTGCCGGGCACCCAGAGGACTCTGCGGAAGCGGTCGGCGAGCTGCTGGAGCGCCCAGCGGACGTCGGCCACCGTCTCGGCGACGTCACCGGCGACGATCAGCCAGTCGTCGTCCGTCTCGGGGCGCAGGCTCTCGACCAGGGCACGGTTCTCGGGATACCCGATGTGCAGGTCGCTGATGGCCAGCAGCTGTCCGGCACCGCCGGCCGTCGACTCCACCTCTCGCCTCCTCCGCGCACACGAATGGGTCAACGAGAACACACTCGGGGACCGGGGACAAGGCGGCGGATCAGCCAGTGGGGCGCGAACGCGGCGGTCGTGGCCGCCGGGGCGGGTGGACAGGCAGGGGAAATCCGTAACACGCGCGTTGCACGCGGCACCTCGCGCACCCCGTATGATCGCCCCAACACCACCGCCACGAACTTCCCTTCGCAAGGGCGGTTTGGTGTACCTCCCAACACCTTGGCCGGGCACGGCCCGCTTCGTCGTGCCCGTGACCCCGAAAGGACGGCCCTGCATGGTCTCTCGCGTACGCGTTTGGCTCAACCGCACGTACGCGGAGAACGTGTTCTTCATGGATCAGCTGCGGAGGAATCCCAGCGACCGGGCCGTCGACATCCATGCCACGCACGGCGACGCGGACTCCCCCGTGCTGGCCGCCGCCGACACCGCCGACGTGGAGCCGGAGGGTCTCTCCCCGGCCGCGTACGTCGAGTACGCCCTCGACCAGTGCGTGCGCCGCGGTATCGACGTGTTCGTGCCCCGGCTGCACCAGTCGGCGATCGTCGCGCACCGCGCGGAGTTCGCGGCGGTCGGCACGGCTCTGCTCGCGCCGACCCCCGAGGCGGTGGCGGTCTTCGAGGACAAGGTGATCGCCTACGAGGCGGTGCAGGCGATCGGGGTGCCGGTCCCGCCGTGGTACCGGGCCCGGACTGCCGACCAACTCGTCGCGGCTGTGGAGGAGTTGGAGGCGGACGGTCACAAGGCGTGCTTCAAGCCGGCGTCCGGCGCGGGCGGGGTGGGCTTCCGGGTGATCACGCGCGCGCCCTTCTCCCTCATGCATCTGGACGGATTCCCCAGCCCCTACGTCCAGTTGGACCTGGTGGCCGAGGCGCTGCGGCAGGCCGAGGAGCCCGTCGACCTGCTGGTGATGCCACGCCTGGCGGAGCCGGAGGTGTCGGTCGACTGTCTGACCGGGCCCGACAACCGGATCCGGCTGGCCGTGGGCCGCACGAAGAACGGCCGCCGTCGCGGCTTCACCCTGCACGAGCGGTGGCTGGAACCGGCCCGCCGGATCGCCGAGGGCTTCGGGCTGCACTATCTGTCCAACATCCAGTTCCGTATGTACGGCGGCCTGCCGGTGCTGCTCGACGTGAACACCCGTCCGGCGGGCGGCCTGCACCAGCTGGCGCTGTGTGGTGTCAACGCCCCCTGGGCGGCCGTGCAGTTGGCCCTCGGTGAGGACCCCGGCACGATCGAACCGCCGTTCCTGGGCCAGGACTACACGGTGGTGTCGGGTCCGCGTCCGCTGCGGCCGGTGTCGGTGCCTCCGCAGCGTGCGGAGGAGCCGGAGCCGCTGCTGCCGGCCGCGTCCGCCGCCGTGGCCGCCAGCGCGACGACGCAGCCCACGGAGGCGGCGGAGCCCACGGCCACGGCGGGGACGAACCGCCGCGCCGCCGCTCCGGCCTAGATCCCGCCCGGCTCCGCACCTATGTCACGACGGCTCAGCACCGGGCCGGGCCCGCACCCGCCCTGGGCCCGGCCGGTACTCCGCCCGCACTCCGCCTGCATCCGTCCTGGACCGGGCTTCGACCCGGTCCGTGGACCGCGGCGTTCCCGCTCCACGGTTCCTACGACACAACTCCATACCGGTCTGGACCAATCATGGCGGGACGCCTTGACGCCGCGATTGGTCCATACCAAATTGGTCGCGCACCTTCCTGCACTCCCGAACACCCCCATTCCTTCAGGGAGATCGCGTGCGCGACACCTTCAGACGTTCAAGACGGCGGGTCCTCGCCCTGCTCGGTTCCGCCGCCCTGGCCCTGGCCGGGGCCATCGCGCTGCCCGGCACGGCACAGGCGGCCAACATCCTGACCAACCCCGGCTTCGAGTCGGGCTCGGTCTCCCCCTGGTCCTGCACCGGCAACCTCGGCTCGGTCGTCACGACGCCGGTGCACGGGGGAACCAAAGCCCTTGCGGGAGCGCCGAGTTCGAGTGACACCGCACAGTGCTCCCAGACGGTCGCCGTGCAGCCGAACACGGCGTACTCGCTCAGCGGCTGGGTGCGCGGCAGCTATGTCTACCTCGGCGTGAACGGCGGCGCCTCCACCTGGACGACCTCCCCGTCGGCGTACAGCCAGTTGACGGTGGGCTTCACCACCGGAGCCACGCAGACCAGCGCCACCATCTACACCCACGGCTGGTACGCGCAGGGCACCTACTACGCGGACGACATCAGCCTGGACGGTCCCGGTGGCGGCGGCTCCGACACCCAGGCGCCCACCGCGCCGACCGGCCTGACCTCCACCGGCAAGACGTCGTCGAGCGTCTCGCTGTCGTGGGGCGCCTCCAGTGACAACGTGGGCGTGAGCGCGTACGACGTCTACAGCGGCACCACCAGGCTGCTCACCGTCTCCGGTACCACCGGCACGGTCTCCGGGCTGTCCGCCAGTACCGCCTACACGTTCACCGTGAAGGCACGCGACGCGGCCGGGAACACCTCCGCGGCCTCCAACTCCGTGAGCGTCACCACGGACGCGGGCAGCGGCTCCACCGGATTCAAGCAGGCCGCCCCCTACCTGTACGAAGGGTGGGGCGACCCGCCCAACCCGGCGACGGTGATGGCGGCGACCGGCGCCAAGTGGTTCACGATGGCCTTCGTGCTGGACTCCGGCGGCTGCACACCCGCCTGGGACGGCAGCCGTGCGCTGACCGGCGGCGTCGACCAGACGGCCATCAACCAGATCCGAGCCGCGGGCGGCGACATCGTCCCCTCCTTCGGCGGCTGGCAGGGCAGCAAGCTCGGCGCCAACTGCTCCTCCGCGAGCGCACTCGCCGGGGCGCTTCAGAAGGTGATCAGCGCCTACGGCCTCAGGGCGATCGACATGGACATCGAGAACACGGACGAGTTCGAGAACGAGGCCGTCCAGGCGAAGATCCTCACCGCGCTGAAGACCGTCAAGGCCGACAACCCCGGTCTGCGGACGATCGTCACCTTCGGCACCTCGACCACCGGCCCGACGTACTACGGCAACCGGCTGATCGAGCAGGCACAGTCGCTCAACGCCGGCATCGACGTCTTCACCATCATGCCGTTCGACTTCGGCGGCGGCTCCGACATGTACGGCAACACGGTCGCCGCCGCCGAGGGGCTGAAGACCAAGCTGAAGTCGACCTTCGGCTGGGACGACGCCACGGCGTACGCGCACATCGGCATCTCCGGCATGAACGGTCTCAGCGACCAGCAGGAGAACACCACCCCGGCGATCTGGACCTCGATCCGGGACTGGGCCAACTCCCACCACATCGCCCGGCTCGCGTACTGGGCCGTCAACCGCGACCGGCCGTGCGCCGGCGGCGGCGTTGTCAGCAACTGCTCCGGCATCGGCCAGGGCACCTGGCAGTTCACGTCCATCACGGCCGGCTTCACCGGCTGAGCGCCGGCGTGGGGGTGCCCGCCCGAGGGTGCCCCCACGCCGAGCACGGTTGCCCGGGCAGGGCCGAACTCCCCCTACGTACGGGCCGGTTGAGGGTCGGGGACGGCCCCGGCACAAGGCCGGAACCGTCCCCCGGGCACTACACGCGTGCGTCGGCCCGCCGCAGCCGCAGCGTCAGGATCTGGAACGGCCGCAGCTCCACGGCGACTTGGTCGCCGTCGGTTCCGGCCGCCTCCAGGGGACGCTCCAGCAGGTCGGTGACCTGGGCGTCCGCGAGCGGGAAGCCGGTGCGCAGCACGCCCCGGGCCCGGCCGCCGCGCGACTCGTAGAGCCGTACCACGACATCGCCGGAGGCGTCGTCGGCGAGCTTGACCGCCTCCACGGTCACGCCCTCGCCGTCGACGGAGACGACCGGGCGGCGGGCGCCCGCCGAATCGGCCACCCGCAGCGGGAGGTTGAGCGCGTAGCCCGCCGCGACCGCGTCCTCGACGCGCGCGCCGGGCAGCAGCGCGTAGGTGAAGCGGTGCCTGCCCTGGTCGGCCCCCGGGTCCGGGATGCGCGGGGCGCGCACCAGGCTGAGCCGGACGGTGGTCGTGGTGCCGCCGTCCTCGCGGACCGTGCGCGACACGTCGTGGCCGTAGGTGGAGTCGTTGATGACGGCGACCCCGTAGCCGGGCTCGGCGACATGCACCCAGCGGTGGCCGGAGACCTCGAACCGGGCCGCCTCCCAGGTGGTGTTGGTGTGCGTGGGCCGCTGTACATGGCCGAACTGGATCTCCGCCGAGGAGTGCGGGGCTCTGATGTCCACCGGGAAGGCCGCCTTGAGGAACTTCTCCGCCTCGTGCCAGTCGAGGTCGGTCTCCACGTCGATCCGGGAGCTGCCCGCGCGGACGGTGACGGTCTGGACGATCCTCGAACCGTTGCCGAACGACCGCTCCACGCGGAGCGCGCCGAGCAGCGGGTCCTGGTCGACGACGGTGATGGAGTCGGCGTCCAGCAGGTCGGTGTAGCGGTTCTTGTAGTGCTTGTCGACGTCCCAGGCGTCCCAGCAGTTGGGCAGGTCGGTGTGGAGGCGCAGCAGGTTGCCCCGGCCGGCGAGGACTTCGCGGCCGGCCCGCAGGTCGCGCACGGAGGCGAACGTGCCGTCGTCGGCGAGTTCGACCCGCACCAGGCCGTTGTCGAGGACGCGGTCGGTGACCGTCACCGGCCGCGGGACGGTGTCGGTGGCGAGCGGGGCGCTGCCGTTGGCGGGGACCCGCGCGAACATCGGCACACCGGTCGCCGTCCGGATGACCTCGGCGCGGTCGTAGGGGCTGGTGTTGAAGACGGTGGTCTCCCCGCCGCCCAGCGCGGCCACGGCCTCGGCGGTCAGCTCCTCCAATTCGGCTGCCACGCGGGCGTATTCGGCCTCGGCCTCACGGTGCACCCAGGCGATCGACGAGCCCGGCAGGATGTCGTGGAACTGGTGCAGCAGGACCGTCTTCCACAGCCGGTCGAGCTTCTCGTACGGGTAGGCGTAGTCCGGCGTGTGCAGCGCGGCCGTGGTCGCCCACAACTCGGCCTCGCGCAGCTTGTGTTCGCTGCGCCGGTTGCCCTGCTTGGTGCGGGCCTGGGAGGTGTAGGTGGCGCGGTGCAGCTCCAGGTACAGCTCGCCGACCCAGACCGGGGCGTCGGGGTACTCCTCCCGGGCTTTCGCGAAGAAGGCGTCCGGATGCTCGACGACGACCTTCGGCGAGCCCTCCAGGTCGGCGAGGCGGCGGGCCCGTTCCATGATCTCGCGGGTCGGGCCGCCGCCGCCGTCGCCCCAGCCGAAGGGTGCCAGCGAGCGTGTCGCGCCGCCCTTCTCCCGGTAGTTGCGGACCGCGCGGGACATCTCCTCGCCGCTGAACCGGGCGTTGTAGGTGTCGACCGGCGGGAAGTGGGTGAAGATCCGGGTGCCGTCGATGCCCTCCCACCAGAAGGTGTGGTGGGGGAACTTGTTCGTCTGGTTCCAGGAGATCTTCTGGGTGAGGAACCACTCGTTGCCGGCCAGCTTCGCGAGCTGCGGGTAGGCCGCGTTGTAGCCGAAGGAGTCGGGCAGCCAGACGCCTTTGGTCTCGACGCCGAAGTGCTCGATGAAGAACCGCTTGCCGTGGACGAACTGGCGGGCCACCGCCTCGCCGCCGGGCAGATTGCCGTCGGCCTCCACCCACATGCCGCCGACCGGCGCCCACTGGCCGCGCTTGACCGACTCCTGGATGCGGGCCCACACCTGCGGGTGGTTGTCGCGCACCCACTCGTACTGCTGGGCCTGCGAGCAGGCGAAGACGAACTCCTCGTACTCGTCGGCGAGGGAGGTCACGTTGGAGAAGGTGCGGGCGGTCTTGCGCTTGGTCTCGCGGATCGGCCACAGCCAGGCCGAGTCGATGTGCGCGTGGCCGACACCGGAGATGAGGTGGGCGCTGGCGTTGGCGGGCCGGGACAGCACCGGCTTGAGCGCGGCCCGTACGTCGGCCGCCGTGCCGGAGACGTCGTCGAGGTCGAGCAGGTCCATGGCCCGGTCCAGCGCGTGCGTGATCTCGTGCCGGCGCGGGTCGTGCTCGCCCAGCTCCACCATGAGTTCGCGCAGCACCTGGAGGTCCAGATCGAGGTGGAAGACCTCCTCGTCGAGGACGGCGAGGTCGGCGCGGCGGAATGTGTACAGCGGACGGTCGCCCGCCGTCAGTATGTCGCCCATCGGCGTCGGCGCGACGAAGCCGTTCGCCAGGATGTCGGGGTTGGAGGCCGCCTCCACCAGGTAGTCGATCACCTCGCCGCCCGCCACCGGGTTGCCGACCGGCACGTACTGGTTGAGCGGGTTGACGGCCTTCAGCGGCGTTCCGTCCGTCAGGTGCACCAGCGCCTCGGCCTGGTTGCCCGGCCAGTCGTCGGTGAACCCGAGGTCGATGACCGCCTCCACCCGCTTGCCGGCCCACTCCGCGGGCACCTCGGCGCGCATCCGGAACCAGGTGGTGCCCCAGGGCGGACCCCAGGGGGTGTCCATCGCGAACGGCGCGTACGGCGCGGCGGCGGCCTCCGCGAAGGGCACGGGTTCGCCCGGGGCCTGCCAGGCCTCGACCACGAGGGGTGCGGTGGCCGCGTAGATCGCGGGCTTGACGCGCTGGTGATGGACGCGCTGGACGCGCTCCTCGATCCGGCTGCGTTCGTCGTGCATGGGAAGTCTCCAGGGAACCAGGGAGCCACTAAGGGAGAAAGCGCTTACTCAAGGTACGCCAACCCGGGATGGACCTCGGCATAGCCCTCGACCAGCCTGCGGGCCACGTTCACGGAGTCGACCAGCGGATGGAGCGCGAACGCCTTCACCGCCGTCGTCCGCGAGCGAGTCTCCGCCGCGGTGAGCACCTCGCGCTCGACCGCCTTGACCGCGCAGACCAGCCCGGTGGCGTGGCCGGGCAGCGGGTCGACGGCGACCGGGTGGGCGCCGTTGGCGTCGACCAGGCACGGCACCTCGATGACGGCGTCCGTGTCGAGGACGGACAGGGTGCCCCGGTTGCGCACGTTGAGGATGAGGGTGGTGCGCTCGTCCCGGGCGATGGCCCGCATCAGGGCGAGGGCCACCTTCTCGTAACCGCCGGAGAGGTCGTCGGCGGCGCGTTCGCCGGCCCCGGCGCTCTCCCGGTTCTCGGACATGTAGGTGGCCTCCCGCTCGGCCCGGGTGCGCTCCCAGGCGGCCAGCGCCGCCGTCTCCGGACGCTCCATCTCCGCGTAGAAACCGGCCTGTTGGTCGCGGAGGAAGGCCCCGCGGGTCTTCTCGGCGGCGCTGTAGGCGCGTACGGTCTCGCGGTTGAAGTAGTAGTAGTGCAGGTACTCGTTGGGGACGGCGCCCAGGGACCGCAGCCAGTCGGGGCCGAAGAGCTTGCCCTCCTCGAAGGAGCCGAGCAGCTCCGGGTCGGCGAGCAGGCGCGGCAGTTCGTCGCGGCCGGCGACCCGCAGCCCGCGCACCCAGCCGAGGTGGTTGAGTCCGACGTAGTCGACGAACGCCTCCCCCGGGTCGGCGCCGAGCACCCGCGCGATCCGGCGGCCGAGGCCGACCGGCGAGTCGCAGATGCCGATGACCCGGTCACCGAGGTGGCGGGACATGGCCTCGGTGACCAGACCGGCCGGGTTGGTGAAGTTGATGACCCAGGCGTCGGGTGCCAGCCGTGCCACCCGCCGGGCGATGTCGACGGCCACCGGGACCGTCCGCAGACCGTAGGCGATACCGCCCGCGCCGACCGTCTCCTGGCCCAGCACGCCCTGGGCCAGCGCCACCCGTTCGTCGTCGGCACGGCCGGCCAGGCCGCCGACGCGGATCGCGGAGAAGACGAAGTCGGCGCCGCGCAGCGCCTGGTCGAGGTCGGTCGTGGCGGTCACCACGGGGGCGTCGGGGACCGTCGACGCCTGTTCGGCCAGTACCCGGGCGACCGCGTGCAGCCGGCCGGCGTCGAGATCGTGCAGCACCACCTCCGTGACCCGGCCCTCGCCGCGGTCCGTCAGGAGCGCCCCGTGGACAAGCGGCACCCGGAACCCGCCGCCGCCCAGAATCGTCAGCTTCACGCCTGCACCTTTCCTGCCACGACCACCTCGGCGCCCGTCTCCTCCAGCGGGGAGCGGGTCACCGGGCCGACCGGGGCGTTCGTCACCACCACGTCCAGCTTCTCCGGACCGCAGACCTTCGCCAGCCCCGTGCCCGGGAACTTCTGCGCGCCGGCGCGCAGGACGACCTTCTCACCGACCTCGGTCATGGCCCGTTCGACGGGCACCCCGACCACCGTCGTGTCCGTCACCTGTCCGCCGGGCCGCGCCCCGTCGGCGCCGAGGAAGACCCGGTCGGCGTGCAGTCGGCGCGGGCTGTCCTCGGTGAGGAAGCCGACCAGGGAGCGGTACTCGCGCCGGACCATGGCCACCGGCAGCCCGGTGGTCCACGAGGAACGCGCCGACGACGAGGGCAGCGAACCGGTGCCGCTCGACGGTCGCAGCGAGCCGGCGGCCGTGCGGTGGCCGGATCGGCCGGGACGCCGTGGTCCCGATGCCGAGGAGGACCGACCGGCCGTCGGCCATCAGGGCGGCGGCCCGCGCGGCTATGGCGTCCGTCTCGACCACCCGCACCTCGGTGACCTCGGCGACCTCCGTGACCTCAGGGACCTCGGTGTCCTCGGGGGACCTCTGCGACCTCGGCGTGAGGCTGATCCTTCAGGCCGTCCACGGCGTTGCCGTGCACCCGGGTGAGCAGCCCGGCCTGCTCCAGCCTGAGCAGGGCGCGCCTGGCCGGGGCGGGGCTCACGACCTGCGGTGCGGAGAGGCCGGTCACGGCAGCGGGGCCGCCCCAGCGCAGGGCCGGCAGGATGAGGTGGTGTCGTCGTTCCGCCGGCACGCCGCGAACAGTACGCGTCATCTCCCCTCAGCCCTGTGCTCAGTTCCGTTCAGATATTGATCAACCGGGCGGAGCGGCGCGCGAATTCCGGGCACCACGACGCGGAGTCCCGACGAGCCTTCGAGTGGTGACACGGGCCGGTCCGAGCCGCGCCTCGAGCGCGAGTGCTCCCGCGCGGCGGGGAACAGCGACGGCACGCCGGCCGGACCACCGGGCCGCCATCGAGTCCACCCCGGGTCTTCAGGGCGGCTTCATCCGGGAGTTCCGGGACCACGGAATCCTGCGGCGTGTGAGCGACGGAAGACCGACCGGCCGCGCGGGCGCCGGACTGTACGGGGACGGGGCCACCGCGCCCGGCTCTCAAGTACGGTCAGGCGCGGCGGAGTCGGCTGCCTGGCCGACGACCGGCCCGGTCGTGGCGGTCGTAATGGTCGTGGCGATCAACGGCGGCGGTGCGGGGTTTCTCGCGCACCCGTTACTGACGGCCGCTCCCGCGCTGTCGCCCTGGCGGGCGCCCACCGACAGCGACGAGCTGGGCGGCGCAGTCTTCGAGCGGTACCGGGATGGATCCACCGGAGTGGTGCGGACGGGGTTCCTGGGAGTCGCACCCCGACCGGAGCACCGGCGCACCCGTTGCTCAACACGCCCACCCGGTCTACGGGTTGCTCACTCCCTGCCGCCGGTCGCAGGTGGGCGCCGGTCGGTACGGCGTACGGCGCCGCACGCTGTCGGCGCCGGACGTCACCGGCCTCGCGGTCACCCTCGACGGACCCCGCCAGGTCACCGTCACCGTTACCGCGCCGACGACCTCACCGCCGCGAGCCACCACGAGGAAGCGGTGCCGCGACCGGGCCGTGCGGCCCAACCCGCTTTACTAAAAACGGAGTTGGCCACAGCCGCCGGTGCCGGCCGCCGTGGGCGGCCGCCGTGGGCGGGCGCCGTGGGCGGCCGCCGTGGGCGGGCGCCGTGGGCGGGCGCCGTGGGCGGGCGCCGGGCGCGACGCGGTTTCCCGCGGGCGACCGCGCTGCCCGGATCGTCGAACGGGCGCTGCCCTGCCCGTCCTTCATGAACCACTGACCGCTCCGAAGAGGACTCCCACACCATCATGACCGACCAGCAGCTGCCCGCCTGGGCCGACCCGTCCGTCTCCCCCGCCGACCTCGACGCCCAGGGTGTCTCCCGGCGTCAACTGCTGCGCCGGGCGGGTCTGTTCGGCGCCGCTTTCGCCGTCGCCGGCGGTCCGCTCGCCCCCTCCGCGGCTGCGGCCGGCCGGGGCCCGGGCGGCGACGACCCGCAGCTGGCGTATCTCGTCGGCGACCACCATGTGCACTCCGTCTACAGCCATGACGCGAAGTACACCTTCTCCCAGCAGGCCCGCGCGGCCGCGCGGTACGGCCTGGACTGGATGGTCTTCAACGAGCACGCCAACTTCGGGCACGTCTCCCACGGCGCGAAGCTGGAGCACGCCGAGATCCTCGAAGCGCGCTCCGCGAACCCGCGCCTGCTGATCTTCCAGGGCCTGGAGTGGTACATCCCGGCCGCGGAGCACTGCACGGTGTTCGCCGCCCCGGGACCGCACGAGGTCGATCTCCTCACCCGCTTCGAACTCGCTTACGACGGGAAGCTGTTGGGGTACGACAAGGGCGGCGCCGCCGACGCGGACACGGCCCGCAACGAGGCTCACGCCGTGCACGGCCTGAAGTGGCTGGCCGAGCAGCGCCGTACCGGCTACGTCGACGACGTCCTGGTGTTCGCCAACCACCCCCTGCGGCTCGGCATCGACTCCCCGCACGAGATGCGCGCCTGGCGGGACGCGGCGCCCGAGATCATGATCGGCATGGAGGGCGCGCCGGGCGCCCAGGGTGCGGCCGTCCCCGGCCTGCGCGGTGCGGCGTCGGTGCGCGGCGAGTACGAGAACAGGCCGTCGGCGCAGTCATGGCCGGGGTATCCGGCGGACGCGTATGTGACGTACGGCGGTTTCGACTGGGCGACGGCGACCGTCGGCGGGCTGTGGGACTCGATGCTGGCCGAGGGCCGGCTCTTCTCGATCACCAGCAACTCCGACAACCACCGCACCGTCTTCGACACCTGGGCCAACGGCGCCTGGCCGGCCGGGCAGAACTTCGACAACACCGGCAGGCTGCCCGACCCGGTGGAGACGGGGACCCCGCAGCCCGGCAGCGACTTCTGGCCGGGCGAGTTCAGCCGCACCCATGTCGGGGTCACCCGCTACGGCTACGGCGCGGTGATGGCGGGTCTGCGGGCGGGCCGGATCTGGCTCGACCACGGCCATCTGCTGGACGGGCTGGAGGTACGGCTGGGGCGCGACCACGACCACGGGCGGGGTGTCACGCTGGGCGGCCGGCTGCGGGTGCGGGCGGGCGAGAAGCTCACCCTGAACGTGACGGTGACCAGCGCTTCCCGGCCCAACCCCCGCGGGATCCTGCCGGAGTTGGCCCACGTGGACGTGATCCGGGGCGCGGTGCGCGGTCCGGTGGGCGACCGGGACGCGTGGCGGGCGCCGGACACGAAGGTCGTCCGTACGGCGGACGTGAGCGGCCGCAAGGGGACGTACACCCTGCGCGTCCCGGTGACCGCCGGGGCCGAGTCCTTCTATCTGCGGCTGCGCGGCAGCGACGGCAACCGGCACGGCGCGGGCTACCTGGGCGCCTCCGTCGACCCGCACGGGCCGATCCCGCACACGCCGGGCGACGGCGACCCCTGGGCCGACACGTGGTTCTATGCCAACCCCATCTTCGTCGACGTGGTAGGAGCCTGATGAAGCGTCAACTGACCATTACCGTCTGCTTGTTGACCGCCCTGGCGCTCGGTGTGAGCGCCGCCTCGGCCGACGGCCCGCAGTGGACGGAGACCGGCACGGCCTACACCGACAGCCTCGGCGGTGGCGAGGGCGTCGCCAGTCGCGCGGACGGCTCGCTGCTGTACCGCGGGCTCGCGTCCATCCCGCTGGACCTGCGGATCCAGGGCTGGAACCACATCGGTGACCCGGACATCGCCGACGGCTACGTCTTCGACGCCTACCAGGGCGCGGACACCGCCACGTCGAAGATGTACGCGGTCACCACACCGTCCGGGCAGCGCTACACGTACGTCCATCGGCTGGACGCCGGCGAGAAGATCAACAACTCGTTCGCGGCCGTCTCGCCCGACAGCCAGTGGCTGGTGTCGGGCGAGTGGGGCGACCAGACCAGGCTCCAGGTCTTCCCGGCGCCCCTGCTCAACGCGTCCACGCCGGCGACGGGCGGGGCGCTGCCGCAGGCCGGGCAGATCACCCTGGACAGGACGGTGAACGACATCCAGGGCTGCGACTTCGTGACGGACACCCGCCTGGTGTGCGTCTCGGACGACGCGTCGGCGAGCAGGTTCCCGGAGGTCCGGCCGCTCCTCCAGGTCGACCTGCCCCACCGGTTGGACGGACAGCCGGTCACCGGCACGGTGACGAGCCTGCTCGCGCTGCCCCAACGCAGCATCTGCACGGGCACGTTCGAGGCCGAGGGGATCGACTACGACGTGCGCGGCGGCACCCTGCGCGCCGAAGTCGTCCAGCCGGGCGTGTGCCAGGTGTCCACGACCGTGTACGCCTACCGGCAGCAGTAGCGGCCGGTCAGAGGTAGAAGCGGGACAGGCTCCGCAGGACGACGGCGGGCTTCGGCCCGCCGTCGATCTCCACCGTCCCCTCGACGGCGATCTGCACCCCGCCGGGCACGTCCTCGACCGAGGCGAGCCTCGCGGCGAGGCGGATGCGGGAACCGGCCCTCACCGGCGCGGGGAAACGGACCTTGTCCAGGCCGTAGTTGACCTTCGTCGTGACGCCCTGGACGTCCAGCAGTCCGGTGAAGAGCGGGATGAAGAGGGAGAGGGTGAGGTAGCCGTGTGCGATGGGGGCGCCGAAGGGGCCGGTGGCCGCCCTCTCGGGGTCTACGTGGATCCACTGGTGGTCACCCGTCGCGTCGGCGAAGGTGTTGATGCGCTCCTGGGTGACCTCGATCCACTCACTGGTGCCGAGGTCACCGCCGGCGAGCTTCTTGAGTTCGTCGAGGCCGTTCACAGTGATGCCCATAAGTGCCTTTTCCTTCAGGGGAGTTGCCGGGTGCCGAAGCGCTCGCGCACCCGGGACTTGAGGAGTTTCCCGGAGGCGGTGCGCGGGAGTTCGTCCGCGACCACCACCGACTTGGGGATCTTGTACTTGGCGAGGCGCCCGGACAGCGACGCCAGCACCTCGCCGGGGTCGAGGGCGGTGCCCTCGCGGGGGACGACGACCGCGCGCGGCACCTCGCCCCACCTGTCGTCCGCCACGCCGATGACCGCGCACTCGACGATGTCCGGGTGGGCGAGCAGCAGATCCTCGATCTCGGCCGGGTAGATGTTCTCCCCACCGGAGATGATCATGTCTTTCATACGGTCGACGATGTACACGTAACCGTCGTCGTCCACCCGGGCCGCGTCCCCGCTGCGGAACCAGCCGTCGGCGAGGACGGCGGCGCTCTCCTCGGGCAGACCCCAGTAGCCGGGCATGACGTGCGGGCCGCGCACCACGACCTCGCCCGTCTCGCCCGCCTCGACCGGGGTCAGGTCGGGCCGCACGACCCGTACGTCGCTGAAGAAGTGCGGCACCCCTGCGGAACCGGCCTTGCCGACGGCGTGTTCGGCGTCCAGGAACAGCGTGCCGGGGGACGCCTCCGTCATGCCGTACCCCTGGAGGAAGGTCAGTCCGCGCTCCTGGTAGGCGGTGATCAGCGGGGTGGGGACCGGGGAGCCGCCGCAGGTCAGGAGGTGCAGCGAGGAGAGGTCGGCGTCCCGCCAGCGGGGGTGGCGGGCCAGTTGGTCGAACATCGCGGGCACGCCGAACATGAAGGTGATCCGGTGGCGTTCGATCAGGTCGAAGGTGGCCGCCGGGTCGAAGGCCCCGGCCAGGACGCAGGTGCCGCCCTTGAGCAGCACCGGCAGGGTGAGCATGTTGAGGCCCGCGGTGTGGAACAACGGGGCGGAAACCAGGGCGCGTTCGTCGGTGGTGAGGTCGGTGTCGACGAGCACGTTGACCGCGTTCCAGACCAGGTTGCCGTGGGTGAGCATGGCGCCCTTGGGGCGGCCTGTCGTGCCCGAGGTGTACATGATGAGGCAGGTGTCGTCGGCGGTCACGGTTTCGTCGATCGGCTCGGCGCCGGCCGCCGCGAGCAACTCCTCGTAGTCGTGGCCGACTTCGACGTACGTACGCACATCGGTGCTGCCCGGCAGGCCGGCCACGAGTGCGGTGTGCGTCGGGTCGTGAATGAGCGCTCTGGCACCGGAGTCGGCGAGCTGGTAGGCGATCTCGGGTGCGGCGAGGCGGGTGTTGAGGGGGACGAAGACCGCGCCGAGCGTGCCGGCCGCGAAGAGGGTCTCCAGGTAGGCGGGGTGGTTGGGGCCGAGGTAGGCGACGCGGTCGCCGCGCCGTACGCCCCGGGCGCGCAGGGCGTGAGCGAGGCGGCTGGTGCGGGTGTACAGGGTGCGGTAGTCGGTCGACACCTCACCGTGGACCAGGGCCGTGCGGTGCGGGGTCTTCCGGGCCCGGCGTGCGGGCCAGGACCCCAGTCCCTCGTTGCGCATCCGGTGCCCCTTACGGTGTGGTCAGCCCGAGCAGGCGGGCGGCGTTCTCCTTGAGGATCTTCGGCCTGACCTCGTCCTTGACGGACAGCTCGGCGAAGTCGGACAGCCAGCGGTCCGGGGTGAGGACGGGGTAGTCGGAGCCGAAGAGCACCTTGTCCTTCAGCAGGGTGTTGGCGTACCGCACCAACTGCGGCGGGAAGTACTTCGGCGACCAGCCGGAGAGGTCGATGTGCACCCCCGGCTTGTGCGTGGCGACCGCGAGGGCCTCGTCCTGCCAGGGGAACGACGGGTGCGCCAGAATGATCTTGAGGTGCGGGAAGTCGGCGGCGACGTCGTCCACGTGCAGCGGATTCGAGTACTTCAGCCGGATCCCGCCCCCGCCGGGCACGCCCGCGCCGATGCCCGTCTGGCCGGTGTGGAACAGGGCGATCGTGCCGGTCTCCTCGATCACCTCGTACAGGCCGTAGGCGAGGGCCCGGTCGTTGGGGAAGAAGCCCTGGATGCTCGGGTGGAACTTGAAGCCCTTCACCCCGTACTCCTCGACCAGCCGCCGCGCCTGCCGCACGCCGGCCCGGCCCCGGAAGGGGTCGATGGAGGCGAAGGGGATCAGCACGTCCGGGTGGGCGGCGGCGGCCTCGGCGACCTCCTCGTTGGGAACGGGCTCGGTTCCGGTCGCGGACTCGGCGTCGACCGTGAAGATGACGGCGGCCATCCGCCGCTCGCGGTAGTACGCGGCGGTCTCCTCCAGCGTCGGCTTCCGCTTGCCCTCGACCCCGAAGTAGGCGGAGGAGGCGGCGTGCAGTTCGTCGGGGAGGGATGAGTGGCCCTTGGAGGAGACCTCCGCATGGGTGTGGACGTCGATCGCGACGAGTTCGGCGAGGTCCATCACGCCTCCGGCAGCTTCGGCGCGGGGATGCCCACGGTCTGGGGTTCGGCGCCGACCGAGGTGTGCCAGGCGTCGGCCAGGGCGTCGGCGGTCCAGCCGCCGTCGGCGTACGCCGTCGAGATCTCCCGCGGATGCGACCAGAGTGCCACCCTGTCGCCGCCGATGCCGATGGCCTGGCCCGTGATCCCGCGCGCGGCCTCGGAGGCGAGGAAGGGGACGAGGGCGGCGCAGTCCTCGGGGGTGCCGAACCCCTCGCCCCTGCGCAGGAAGTCCGGCAGCGGCGCGCCGTTCCTCATGGCCTCCACGTAGGGCGCGAAGGCGGGGATCGTCTCGGTCATCGCGGTGGCGGCGACCGGCACGATCGCGTTGACGGTGATGCCGGCCCGGCCCAGCTCCATCGACCAGGTGCGGGCCATCGCGGCGATGCCCGCCTTGGCGGCGGCGTAGTTGGTCTGGCCGAAGTTGCCGCGCTGGCCGGCCGGCGAACCGACCAGGATCAGGCTGCCGCCCTCGCCCTGCTCGCGCATCCGGACGGCGGCGGCGCGGGCGCAGGTGAAAGTGCCCTTCAGGTGGGTGGTGATCACCGCGTCGAAGTCCTCGTCGGTCATCTTCCACAGCACCCGGTCGCGCAGGATGCCCGCGTTGGTGACCAGGACGTCGAGCCGCCCGAACTCCTCGACCGCGCGGTTCACCAGCCGCTCCGCGGCCTCGGCGGTCCCGACCGCGACCACCTCGGCGACGGCGGTGCCGCCCGCCTCGGCGATGGACTTCACGGCCTGCTCGGCCACCGCCTCGTCGATGTCGTTGACGACCACGGACGCGCCGTGGGCGGCCAGGGCGTGGGCGTAGGCGAGGCCGAGGCCCCGGCCGCTGCCGGTGACGACGGCGACCTTGCCGGTCAGATCGATGCTGGGCACGAGCGGGTCCCTTCACAAGGCGGGGCGACGGCGGGACGTCCCGGGTGCGTGCGGCGGACCGGGGAACGGCTCCGAGATCGAAGCTAAGAGCAATAATTGTTGACGTCAATAGTTGAGGCCGACTGGGCAGGTGCGCCAGACTGGGTCCCGTACGCAGCGCGCCCCACCCGGGGCCTCGACCAGGGGAGCCCGCCATCGCCCGCCAGCACGACGCCACGGATTCCGCCCCGATCGACGCGCACGAGCCGTGGATGCGCGGGCTGCACGCGGACACGGGCTACCTCCTGTACCGGCTGGGACTCCGCTCGGGCCAGCTCTTCAACGCGTTCCTCCAGGAGTCGGGCCTGCGCCTGCGCCACTACGCCCTGCTCCGCTTCCTCGCCACCGGCGACGGCTCCCTTCAGCGGGAACTCAGCACCCGGCTCGGCTACGACCCCAGCGCGATCGTCGGCCTCGTCGACGACCTGGAGAGGCTGGGCTTCGCCGAGCGCCGCCCCTCCCCCGACGACCGGCGCAGCCGCATCGTCGTCCTGACCCGGGACGGCCGGGCCTTCCTGCGCGACACCGACGAGGCGGGCCTGCGCGTCACCAACGACCTGCTCGGCCCGCTCGGACCCGCCGAACGGGAGGCGCTGCACGCGCTGTTGCTGCGGATCGCCGAGGACGGGCTGGCCTGACGGAACGGCCGCGAGCCCGGCGGAAGGAGGCGTGGCGATGACGAGCCGTTCGGCTCCGGACCGGCTGCTGGCGGTGCTGGCCGCCTTCGACCACGAGCACCCGGCACTCTGCCTGAGCGACATCAGCCGCCGGGCCGGGCTCAGCCTCACCACCGCCCACCGCCTCGCCGGCGCCCTCACCGGATGGGGCGCGCTGGAACGGGACGCGTCAGGCGTCTACCACGTGGGGCTGCGCCTGTGGGAGATCGGCGCCCTCGCCCCGCGCGCACTCGCCCTGCGGCAGCTGGCGCTGCCGTATCTGGAGGACCTCTACGAGGCGACCCACGAGAACGTCCAGCTCGCCGTGCGGGACGGCGGTGAGGTCGTCTACACCGAGTGGATCAACGGCCGCTCGGCGGTCGGCGTGCACATCCGGGTCGGCGCGCGCTGGCCGCTGCACGCCACCGGGGTGGGTCTCGCACTGCTGGCGCACGGCGACCCGGACTTCCAAGAGGCTTACTGCGCCGCCCCGTTGGCGTCCTACACGCCGTACACGATCACTGATCCGGTACGACTGCGCCGGGTGCTGTCCGAAGTACGGCGCGGCGGAGTCGCGGTGAGTGACCGTCAGGTCACCGACGACGCCCTGTCGGTGGCCGCCCCGGTGCGTGAGCGGGGCGGTGCGGTGGTCGCGGCGGTGTCGGTCGTGGTGTCTCAAGTCGACGCGCGCGTACCGGTGTTGGTACCGGCGGTCCGGCTCGCCGCGCGGGGTATCTCACGGGCGTTGGGATGGCGGCCGTAGCGAGGGACCGGAAGGTGGCGGGCGGAGGGTCGCTCACGCACCCACGTACGCCGCGAGGTGCTTCCCGGTGAGGGTCGACCGGTCCGCGACGAGGTCGGCGGGGGTGCCTTCGAAGACGACGCGACCGCCGTCGTGGCCGGCGCCCGGGCCGAGGTCGATGATCCAGTCGGCGTGGGCCATGACCGCCTGGTGGTGCTCGACGACGATCACCGACTTCCCGGAGTCCACGAGGCGGTCGAGGAGGCCGAGGAGTTGTTCGACGTCGGCGAGGTGGAGGCCGGCGGTCGGTTCGTCGAGCACGTAGACACCGCCCTTGCCGGCCATGTGCGCGGCCAGCTTGAGGCGTTGGCGTTCGCCGCCGGAGAGGGTGGTGAGCGGCTGGCCGAGGCTGAGGTAGCCGAGTCCGACGTCGGAGAGGCGGCCGAGGACGGCGTGCGCCGCCGGGGTCCGCGCCTCACCCGCACCGAAGAACTCCAGCGCCTCGGTCACCGACATCGCGAGCACCTCGCTGATGTCACGACCGCCGAGGTGGTGGTCGAGGACCGCCGCCTGGAACCGTTTCCCCTCGCACTCCTCGCACGTCGTGGCGACCCCGGCCATCATCGCGAGGTCGGTGTAGACGACGCCCGCGCCGTTGCAGTGGGGGCAGGCACCCTCCGAATTGGCGCTGAACAGGGCCGGCTTGACGCCGTTGGCCTTGGCGAACGCCTTGCGGATCGGCTCCAGGAGCCCGGTGTACGTCGCCGGATTGCTCCGGCGCGAGCCCTTGATCGCGCCCTGGCCGACCGAGACGACGCCCTCGCCGGCCGGGATCGACCCGTGCACCAGCGAGCTCTTGCCGGAACCGGCGACACCGGTGACGACGACGAGGACCCCCAGCGGCACGTCCACATCGACGTCGCGCAGGTTGTGCTCCGTGGCGCCGCGGATCTCCAGGGTGCCGGTGGGCTCACGCACCGTCTCCTTGAGGACCGCCCGGTCGTCGAAGTGGCGGCCGGTGACGGTACCGGCGGCGCGCAGGCCGTCCACGGTGCCCTCGAAACAGACGGTGCCGCCGGCCGTACCCGCGCCGGGGCCGAGGTCGACGACGTGGTCGGCGATCACGATCGTCTCCGGCTTGTGCTCCACGACGAGCACGGTGTTGCCCTTGTCGCGGAGCTGGAGCAGCAGGCCGTTCATGCGCTGGATGTCGTGCGGGTGCAGGCCGATGGTGGGCTCGTCGAAGACGTAGGTGACGTCGGTGAGCGAGGAGCCGAGGTGGCGGATCATCCTGGTGCGCTGCGCCTCGCCGCCGGACAGGGTGCCCGCGGGCCGGTCGAGCGAGAGGTAGCCGAGGCCGATCCCGACGAACGAGTCGAGGGTGTGCCGAAGCGTCGCGAGCAGCGGCGCCACCGTCGGTTCGGCCAACTTCCCGACCCAGTCGGCGAGATCGCTGATCTGCATCGCGCAGGCGTCGGCGATGCCGATCCCCTCGATCTTCGACGACCGGGCGCCCTCGTTCAGCCGGGTGCCGTCGCACTCGGGACAGGTGGTGAAGGTGACGGCGCGGTCCACGAACGCCCGGATGTGCGGCTGCATGCCCTCCCGGTCCTTGGCGAGCATCGACTTCTGGATGCGGACCAGGAGACCCTCGTACGTCATGTTGATGCCCGCGATCTTCATGCGGGTGGGCTCGTGGTGCAGGAAGTCCCGCAACTCCCGCTCCGTGTACGCCCGGATCGGCTTGTCGGGGTCGACGAGGCCCGACTCGCTGTAGAGGCGGTGGTTCCAGCCGCCCGGCTGGTAACCGGGGACGGTGAGCGCTCCCTCGCCGAGCGACTTGGAGTCGTCGTAGAGCTGGGTGAGGTCGAGGTCGGAGACGGTGCCGCGGCCCTCGCAGCGCGGGCACATGCCGCCGGTGACGCTGAAGCTGCGCTGTTCCCGCACGGTCTGCCCGGCGCGTCGCAGGGTGACCGCGCCGGCTCCGCTGATCGAGGCGACGTTGAAGGAGAACGCCTTGGGCGACCCTATGCGGGGCGTGCCGAGCCGGCTGAAGAGGATGCGCAGCAGGGCGTTGGCGTCGGTGGCGGTGCCGACGGTGGAGCGGGGGTCGGCGCCCATCCGCTGCTGGTCGACGATGATCGCGGTGGTCAGTCCGTCGAGTACGTCGACCTCCGGCCGGGCCAGCGTGGGCATGAAGCCCTGGACGAAGGTGCTGTACGTCTCGTTGATCAGCCGTTGCGACTCGGCGGCGATGGTGTCGAAGACCAGTGAGCTCTTGCCCGAGCCGGAGACGCCGGTGAACACCGTCAGCCGGCGCTTGGGGATCTCGATGCTGACGTCCTTGAGGTTGTTCTCGCGGGCGCCGTGCACGCGGATCAGATCGTGGCTGTCGGCCGCGTGCGGCGCGGACGCCCGGGGATCCGTCCTCGTGACCTTGCTCATCGTCTCTCCCTCTGTCGGGCGGGCCGCCCGCACGGTCTCCGTCGGCGGTCCCCGGCACGGTCCGGCCGGGCACCGCCCTGACCGCCACGCTAGCGGCAGCCCGGTGCCGCCCGCTTCTCCGATCCTGACCGCCCGGTTCTTCTTCCGGTTCTTCTCGCGACTCTTCTCGCGGTTCTCTTCTTCTTTCAGTTCTTCCTCACCGGAATCTCAGGCACGGGCCGTGGGATTCAAAGATTCAGCCCAGGCGGGTGACGCAGGATGCGGAGGCACTGGTGATCTCGTCGCGCACGGCCAGCGGCGTGCGCGACCTGGCGGAGGAAGGCCTGCCGTGAGCGTCGAGCACATACCCAACCGGTCCGAGCGCATATCGGAGAGGTGGTCCCGGCGCGGGGTCCTCACCGTGCTCGGCGTGGCACCGGCCGCGATCCTGACCGGGTGCGGCGGCTCGGCGGGCGCGACGGAGAGTTCCGCGAGCGCCGGTGGCGGCGGTGCCACGGCGGGGAAGACAGCGAAGACGGCGCAGACGGCGACCGTCACCGTGACGCCCGCCGACGGCACGAAGAAGGCCGACTTCGGCGCCCCGGTCGAGGTCGGCGTCAGCGACGGCACGCTCGCCTCCGTCAAGGTCACCGGGAACGACGGCTCCTCCCTGACCGGTTCCCTCAACGACGCCGGGACCAAGTGGACGTCGGCCGCGCACCCGTACTCGGGCACCAAGTACACGGTCGTGGCCCAGGTGCGGGGTGCGGCCACGACGACCACGACCTTCACCACCAGGTCGCCGGGCGAGACCTTCGTCGGCTACTTCACGCCCGAGGCGGGCTCCACCTCCGGTGTCGGCATGCCGGTGTCGATCAACTTCACGCACGCGGTCAAGGACCGGGCCGCCGTCCAGAAGGCGATCACGGTCACCGCGGAGCCCGCCGTCGAGGTGGTCGGCCACTGGTTCAGCGACACCCGGCTCGACTTCCGGCCGGAGACGTACTGGGCGGCCGGCACGAAGATCACGCTGAGCCTGCGGCTGAAGGACGTCGAGGGCACGGACGGTGTCTACGGTGTCCAGTCGAAGGACGTCACCTTCCACATCGGCCGCGCGCAGATCTCCACGGTCGACCTCTCCAGCAAGGAGATGGTGGTCGAGCGGGACGGCCGGACCCTCGCCACCTACCCGGTCAGCGGCGGCAACGCCCAGCACACCACCTGGTCCGGGATCATGGTGATCTCCGAGCGGTTCAAGCAGACCCGCATGGAGTCCTCCACGGTCGGGCTGGGCGACGAGTACGACATCTCGGACGTCCCGCACGCCCAGCGGCTGACCACCTCCGGCACCTTCGTGCACGGCAACTACTGGGCGTCCACAGCGGTGTTCGGACACCAGAACACCAGCCACGGCTGCGTCGGCCTGCACGACGCCAAGGGCGCCGACGACACCTCCGTGGCGGGCTACAAGTTCTACGACAGCTCGATGCTCGGCGACGTGGTCGTGGTGAAGAACTCGGGCGAGAAGACCGTGGAGGCGTCCAACGGCCTCAATGGCTGGAACCTGTCCTGGGCGACCTGGAAGGCGGGCAGCGCCGTCTAGTGCGGTGACCGGGAAGGTTCACCGGCTCGCGAGGCCCGCAAACCCTCCCGGCCACAGCACCAGCGCGGTGACCGCCACGGGCAGCGGCCGGGCCTGCGGGAACCTCGCGGGAAATTCCCGTTTCCTCTCTTTCATCACCTGAACTCGCTTGTAGCGAAAGGGGTTTGACGGCTTCACCTCTTGACGCCCGGAGTGGCTGAGAGCACATTGACCGCGCAGCCCCTGCGTGAGAGCGCTCTCAAGCAGGTATCTCCCCGCACCCCCACTCCGTACCCGAGAGGCACCCCCATGAGTGTTACCTCCGGCACGTCGCGCAGACCACGCCCGCTGCGGCGGGTCCTGATCGCCCTCGTCAGCACGCTCGGTCTGGCAGCGGCGGCCACCACGGCCGCCACCCTGCCGGCCGACGCCTCCGCCCCCACTCCGCCGGCCGGCTGGTCGCAGGTCTTCGCGGACGACTTCAACGGCGCCGCGGGCTCCGGCGTCTCCACCACCAACTGGCAGTACGACAGCGGGACTTCGTATCCCGGCGGGGCCGCCAACTGGGGCACGGGCGAGGTCGAGTCGATGACCTCGTCGACCAGTAACGTGGCGCTCGACGGCAACGGCAACCTGCTGATCACCCCGCGCCGGGACGCCGCCGGCAACTGGACCTCGGGCCGGATCGAGACCAACCGCACCGACTTCCAGCCGCCGGCCGGCGGGAAGCTGCGCGTCGAGGCCCGGATCCAGCTGCCCAACGTCACGGGAGCGGCGGCCAAGGGCTACTGGCCCGCGTTCTGGATGCTGGGCGCGCCGTACCGGGGCAACTACCAGAACTGGCCGGGCGTCGGCGAGTTGGACATCATGGAGAACGTCCAGGGCCTGAACAACGACTGGTCCACCGTGCACTGCGGCACCAGCCCGGGCGGGCCGTGCAACGAGACGACCGGCATCGGTGGCAGCACCGCGTGCACCGGCACCACGTGCCAGGCGGGCTTCCACACCTACGCCATGGAGTGGGACCGCTCGACGAGCCCCCAGGAGATCCGCTACTACCTCGACGGCGTCAACTTCGAGACGGTGAAGGCCAGTCAGGTCGACGCGACGACCTGGGCCAACGCCACCAACCACGGCTTCTTCATCATCCTGAACGTGGCGATGGGCGGCGGCTTCCCGGCGGCGTTCGGCGGCGGCCCCGACAGCGGCACCGACCCCGGCCACCCGATGACGGTCGACTACGTCCAGGTCCTCCAGTCCACGGGGGGCACCACCACGCCTCCGCCGACCGGCAACCGGGACGCCTACAGCGCCGTCCAGGCGGAGTCGTACGACAGCCAGTCCGGCACCATCGCGGAGACCACCACGGACACCGGCGGCGGCCAGGACATCGGCTCGCTGGCCAACGGCGACTGGGCGCTCTACAAGGGCGTCAACTTCGGCTCCACGGCGGCCACCCAGTTCTACGGCCGGGTCGCCAGCGGGGCGGCGAGCGGGGTGAGCGGTCTGGTCCAGGTGCGGCTCGACAGTCCCACCGCCACGCCGGTCGGCAGCTTCTCGGTGGGCAACACCGGGGGCTGGCAGTCGTGGAAGACGGTCCCGGCCAACATCAGTTCCGTCACCGGTACCCACGACGTCTACCTCACCTTCGACAGCGGGCAGTCGGCGGACTTCGTGAACGTCAACTGGTTCGACTTCGGCCACTGACGACCGCGCTCCCCCACGGGAGGAAAGGGGCTCCACGCGCGCGTGGAGCCCCTTTCCTCGTGTCGTGCCGCCCGCTTGTCGTGGCCGCGCGCAGGCCGTCGAGCCGAGGAAGAGGGAGGGGAGGGGGACCTCCCTTTCCGGCCGGTCCCCCTCCCCCTCCCCCTTCCGGGTGCCGCCGTCAGCGCAGTTCCGCGCGGAACGCCGCCGGTGTCAGGTCCGTGTGCTGCTGGAAGAACTTGGAGAAGTTCGCCGCGTCCGGGAAACCGACGGCCGCGCCGACCCGTCCGATCGGCAGGTCGGTGTGGGCGAGGAGCCGTTTCGCCTCCAGGACGACCCGTCTGTCGATGAAACCCTTGGGTGTCTGCCCGGTGGCGGCGCGCACCGCGCGCACGAGGGTGCGCCGGGAGTAACCGAGCGCGTCGGCGTAGGCGCTGACGCTGTGGTTGGTGGCGAAGTCCTTCTCGACGGCGTCCCGGAAGAGCGTGAACGTCGTGTCGGACCGGCGCGCGGCCTCCTCCGCCGAACTCGCCGCGAGGTGCCCCAGGCGCAGCAGGAACGCCGTCAGGCAGTGCCGCAGGACGGCGGTGCGCAGGCTCAGCGGCAGGGTGGCCGTGTCCTCGTACTCGCGCCGCACCTGCTCAAGTGCCGCCCGCAGCGCGGCGAGGCGCGGCTCGCCGGGGTGGAGCAGGGGCGGCAGGTCGTAGCGGTAGAGGCCGGTCGCCTCGACGGTGGCGCGGGGCAGGAAGCCCGGCTGCATGGTGAGGACGGTGCCGCGGTACTCGTCGCCGCCGGCGAAGCGGTGCACCTGGCCGGGCCGGATCCACAGCACGTCACCGGCGTGCGCCTCGTACTCGGCGAAGTCGATCATGTGCCGGACGGGCCCCGCGGAGAAGAGCATGACGACATGGAAGTCGATGCGGTGGACGCGGTGCAGCGGGGCGTCGGCGTGCCAGGTGCGGCCGCCGCCCATCGGGCCGACCTGCATCCCGACGCCGGCGACGCTCAGATCGACGGGGAAGGGAAACGTCCTGATCACCTGGCCGTCACCCGCGCCGCCTTGGATGGTTCTGTCCGCCATGTCCTTCTCGTACCGCCTCGACGTCGTGCCGCACTGCCGCTGGGTGTCCCACTTTCACCACAGGCTGGCACACCGGCACCTTTCCCCGTAAAAGTCAGACTTTTAAGCTTGAACATGTCAGAGCGGTTCCGCCCCTTCCACCGAGGACTTCTTGAAGACGAGCGCGTACACCACCGACCGCTTCGAGTGGACCGACCTCGACCGCCGGGCCGTCGACACGGCACGTCCGCTCGCGGCGGACGCGGTGCGGAGGGCCGGGAGCGGCCACCCGGGCACCGCGAGGAGCCTGGCCCCGGTCGCGTACACGAGCGTTCAGAAGGTGATGCGGCACGACCCCGCGGATCCGGAGTGGACGGTCCGGGCCCGGACCGAGACCGGGCACCCCCCGATCACCGCGCTCCGCACGGTCATCGCCTGGCCCGCCCCGAACGCCCGCGGCGGTCACGCGCTGGAGGACTCCTCCACCGCCACCCCCGACGTGCTGATCGTCGCGACCGGCTCCGAGGTCCGGCCGGCCGTGGCCGCACGGGAACGGTTGGAGGCGGAGGGCGTGGGCACCCGTGTGGTGTCCATGCCGTCCGTGGAGTGGTTTCGAGGAGCAGCCGCGCGTGTACCGCGAGAGTGTGCTTCCACCGGCCGTGAAGGCACGCGTTGCGGTGGAGGCCGGAACCAGTCTGACGTGGTACCGGTTCACAGGTGACGCACGCCGCGTCGTCTCCCCCGAACACTTCGGCGCCTCCGCCGACGCAAGGACCCTGCTCGCCCGGTACGGCTTCACCGCCGACGACGTCGCCGCGGCGGCCAGGGAATCCCTCGCCGCCTCGCGCGGTTGATCCCACCGCCAGAAAGAAGATGATCGAAGTGACCGAAGCGACCGCCACCGCGGGAGCACTCAAGCGCCTCGCCGACGAGGGCGTCTCCGTCTGGCTGGACGACCTGTCGCGCGGGCGGATCACCTCCGGCAACCTCGCCGAACTCGTCGAGAACCGGAACGTGGTCGGTGTCACCACCAACCCGTCGATCTTCCAGGCCGCCATCGGTTCCGGTGAGGGCTACGAGGAGCAGCTCGCCGAGCTGGCCGTACGGGGTGTCACGGTCGACGAGGCCGTCCGGATGATGACGACCGCCGACGTACGGGCCGCAGCCGATGTACTGCATTCCGTATACACCGCCACGGAAGGCCAGGACGGCCGGGTCTCCATCGAGGTCGACCCGCGGCTCGCCCACGAGACGGCGGCGACGATCGCCGAGGCCAAGCAGCTCGCCTGGCTGGTCGACCGGCCCAACGTGATGATCAAGATCCCGGCGACGAAGGCCGGTCTCCCGGCGATCACCGAGGTCATCGGCCTCGGTATCAGCGTCAACGTCACGCTGATCTTCTCGCTGGAGCGCTACCGCGCGGTCATGGACGCCTACCTCGCCGGCCTGGAGAAGGCGCGGGCGCGCGGTCTGGACCTGTCCCGGATCCACTCCGTGGCCTCGTTCTTCGTCTCCCGCGTCGACACCGAGATCGACAAGCGCCTCACCGCCCTCGGCACCGACGAGGCCCTCGCCCTCAAGGGCCGCGCCGCGCTCGCCAACGCGCGGCTCGCCTACCAGGCGTACGAGTCCCTCTTCGCCGGTGACCGCTGGACCGCTCTCGCCGGCGCCCACGCCAACAGGCAGCGCCCGCTGTGGGCCTCCACCGGCGTGAAGGACCCGACGTACAAGGACACCCTCTACGTCGACGAACTGGTCGCGCCCGGCACCGTCAACACGATGCCCGAGGCGACGCTGGACGCCGCCGCGGACCACGCCGACATCCACGGCGACTCGGTGACCGGCGGCTACGCCTCGGCGCGCGCCGACCTGGACGCCGTGGAGCGGCTGGGGATCTCCTACGACGAGGTCGTGGGACAGCTGGAGGACGAGGGCGTCGCCAAGTTCGCGGCGGCCTGGCAGGACCTGCTGGACACCGTCACCAAGTCACTGCGCACCAAGGGGGTCGACGGAGAATGAGCGAACAGGCACTGACCGTCGAGGAGTTGACCGACGCCCGTACGGACGACTGGGACAACCCGCTGCGGGACGCCCGCGACCGCCGGCTCCCGCGCATCGCGGGCCCGTCCGGCCTCGTCATCTTCGGGGTCACCGGCGACCTGTCCCGCAAGAAGCTGATGCCGGCCGTCTACGACCTGGCCAACCGGGGCCTGCTCCCGCCCGGCTTCTCCCTGGTCGGCTTCGCCCGCCGGGACTGGGAGGACCAGGACTTCGCGCAGGTGGTGCACGACTCGGTGCGCGAGCACGCCAGGACCGAGTTCCGCGAGGAGGTCTGGCAGCAGCTCGCCGAGGGCATGCGGTTCATCCCGGGCGACTTCGACGACGACACGGCGTTCAAGCAACTGCGCGCGGCGGTCGACGAGTTGGACACCTCCCGGGGCACCAGCGGCAACTACGCGTTCTATCTCTCGGTGCCGCCGAAGTTCTTCCCCAAGGTCGTCAAGCAGCTGAAGAAGCACGGTCTGGCGGACGGCCCCGAGGGTTCCTGGCGGCGCGCGGTCATCGAGAAGCCGTTCGGCCGCGACCTGAAGAGCGCGCGCGAGCTGAACAAGGTCGTGCACGAGGTGTTCGACCCGGACCAGGTGTTCCGGATCGACCACTACCTCGGCAAGGAGACCGTCCAGAACATCCTGGCGCTGCGCTTCGCCAACCAGATGTACGAGCCAATCTGGAACCGGTCCTTCGTCGACCACATCCAGATCACGATGGCCGAGGACATCGGCATCGGCGGCCGGGCCGGCTACTACGACGGCATCGGCTCGGCCCGTGACGTCATCCAGAACCACCTCCTCCAGCTGATGGCGCTCACCGCGATGGAGGAGCCGATCGCCTTCGACGAGGAGGCGCTGCTCACCGAGAAGCTCAAGGTGCTGAAGTCGGTGCGGCTGCCGCGCGAGCTGGGCGAGCACACGGTGTTCGGGCAGTACGCGGAGGGCTGGCAGGGCGGCGAGCGGGTGGTGGGCTACCTAGAGGAGGAGGGCATCGACCCCCAGTCGAAGACCGACACCTTCGCGGCCGTCAAGGTGGAGGTCGACAACCGTCGCTGGGCGGGCGTCCCCTTCTACCTGCGCACCGGCAAGCGGCTGGGCCGCCGGGTCACCGAGATCGCGGTCGTCTTCCAGCGCGCCCCGCACTCCCCCTTCGACTCCAACGCGACCGAGGAACTGGGCCAGAACGCGATCGTCATCCGCGTGCAGCCCGACGAGGGCATGACGGTCCGCTTCGGTTCGAAGGTCCCGGGCACGTCGATGGAGATCCGGGACGTCTCCATGGACTTCGCCTACGGCGAGTCGTTCACGGAGTCGAGTCCGGAGGCGTACGAGCGTCTCATTCTGGACGTACTGCTCGGCGACGCCAACCTGTTCCCCCGTCACCAGGAAGTGGAAGAGTCCTGGAAGATCCTCGACCCGATCGAGGAGTACTGGGCGACGCACGGCACACCCGCGCAGTACCCCTCGGGCAGCTGGGGCCCCGAGGAAGCCGACGAGATGCTCGCACGAGACGGACGGAGCTGGCGCAGGCCATGAAGATCGACCTGACCGACACCACGGCAAGCAAGATCAACAAGGCGTTGGTGCAGGGGCGCCGCGCCATCGGCACCCCTGCCGTGGGCATGGTCCTGACGATGGTCATCGTCACGGACGAGGAGAACGCCTACGACTCGATCAAGGCCGCCGAGGAGGCCTCGCACGAGCACCCCTCGCGCACCCTGGTCGTCATCAAGCGGCACGCCCGCACCCCCCGCGACCGCACCAACTCCCGCCTGGACGCCGAGGTCCGGGTGGGCGCCGACGCCGGTACCGGCGAGACGGTGGTGCTGCGGACCTACGGTGACGTCTCCGACCACGCCGACTCCGTGGTGCTGCCGCTGCTGCTGCCGGACGCGCCGGTCGTCGTGTGGTGGCCGGTGGGCGCCCCCGCCGTCCCCGCGAAGGACCCGCTGGGCGCGCTCGCGCAGCGCAGGATCACCGACATGTACGCCGTCGAGCAGCCGCTCGCCGCCCTGGCGGCGCGGGCCGCCTCGTACGCGCCCGGTGACACCGACCTCGCCTGGACCCGGCTGACCCCGTGGCGTTCGATGCTGGCCGCCGCCCTGGACCAGGCACGGGTGCCGATCACCTCCGCGGCCGTGGAGAGCGAGGCCGACAACCCCAGCGCCGAGCTGCTGGCCCGCTGGCTGGAGGCGCGGCTGAAGGTCGAGGTCGAGCGGGTCGTCACCGCGGGCCCGGTCGTCACCGCCGTACGGCTCGGCACGACCAACGGCGACATCGTCATCGACCGGCCCGACGGTCCCCTCGCCACGCTCTCGCTGCCCGGCCAGCCCTCGCGCACCCTCGCGCTGAAGGTCCGCTCCACCTCCGAACTGATCGCCGAGGAGCTGCGGCGCCTCGACGCCGACGAGATGTACGCCATCGCCCTGCGGGGCGAGGCCACCAAGGAGACCTCCCGAAATGCCTGACTCCCCCCAGCTCATCCGGCGGCCCGAGTGGACCGCCCTGGAGGACCACCGCGCGGGCCAACTCAACCCGCAGCTGCGCGAGTTGTTCGCCACGGACCCGGGGCGCGCCGAACGGTACGTGGTGGAGGTCGGTGATCTGCGCATCGACTACTCCAAGCACCTGATCACCGACGAGACACTGGCCCTCCTGCGCGAACTGGCCGTGGCGACGGATGTGTTCGGGCTGCGGGACGCGATGTTCCGCGGTGAGCGGATCAACACCACCGAGGACCGTGCGGTGCTGCACACGGCGTTGCGTGCGCCGCGGGACGCGGTGGTGGAGGTGGACGGGGAGAACGTCGTCCCGGCGGTGCACGCGGTGCTGGAGAAGATGGCCGGCTTCGCGCAGCGGGTGCGTTCGGGCGAGTGGAGGGGCCATACCGGCAGGCGGATCCGGAACGTCGTCAACATCGGTATCGGCGGCTCGGATCTGGGTCCGGCGATGGCGTACGAGGCGCTGCGGGCGTT